>CAYIMI010000008.1:0-17519 GCA_964364445.1 uncultured Gammaproteobacteria bacterium | reverse complement strand
GTGATATTTGGGCTTTTTCTAAATGCTTATGAAAAATTTTTCCTTGATAGACCAATAATATTGGACTACCTTGAATTGTTTCGCTGATCTTTTTTGATTTATAGATTAAATTTTTTAAAATCCAATTGACGATAAATAATGATCCTGCCGCTATTAATCCGCCAACTAAAGTTGTGTTTTGCCCAATCATAGCCGCCTGAAGAGAATTACTAAGTAATAAAATAAAAACTAGGTCAACAACAGAAAGTTGGGTAAGCTCTTTTTTTCCAAAAAGCCTAATCGCAAGTATCACAAACAAATAAACGATGACTGAACGAATCGCTATTGTAACTAACATAGATTTATTATACTTTATATATTATTAGTTTAAAATTCTATGGAAGAAAAAATTAACCGTTACATTAAGGGGCATATGATGACAATAATGATCGTTGTCTTAATCAGTTTTTTGTTATTGTTTTTGGGTGAATTTTTTATCTATCGCCAGATCATGTATCTAAACCAAATTGCGTCTGAAGGTCTTATGCAAATTAAGGAGTTTATAAAAAAATAGTTATGGAAAACAAAAATTTCTCCGTAAACTTTTTAGCAGCAGTTATGTTTACTATTCTTGGTCTATTAACAATTAAGATTTTTAATATATCTTATCCTGTGACTATTGTTAATACCACTCAATCTTCTGAATTGGCCGTGGTTGGAGAGGGGAAGGTAGAAGTTATTCCAGATACCGCTTATATCAACGCTGGTATAACAGTTGATAAAGCATCATCGGTTGGGGAAGCTCAAAAAAGTATTAACGAAACAAATAATAAAATTATTGACGCACTAAGAGGTATTGGGATTGAAAAAGTTGATATTAAAACTTCAAATTATTCTATTAACCCAAATTATAAATATGAGAATAATGAAAATAGAGTTGATGGATATAACGGAAGCGTCACTATTGAAATTAAGGTTAGAGATCCTCAATTGGCTTCTCGGGTAATGGAGACAACCACTACGGCTGGAGCTAATCAAATTAGCGGATCTCGTTTTGTTGTTGATAAGCCAGAACTTTATCGAGAAGAAGCCCGTAATGCCGCAATAAAAAATGCTAAAGACCAGGCACAAAAAATTGCCAAAGACCTTGGAATAAAATTGGGCAAAATTACCAATATTGTTGAATCGTCACCTGACAGATCTATTCTTCCTATTTATGCAAAATCATCGGCCGATAGTATGGTGGGTGGCGGAGGAGGGGGTCCAACGATTGAACAGGGATCTCAAACATTGACCTCTGTTGTGACTTTGTATTTTGAGAAGAAATAAGGAGTTTATTCCATCTTTATTAATTCTAAGGCTACGATAGTATTTGCCTGCATGATAATTGATTTTTCATTGTCTAATTTTAATTCACCGCTTATTGGTTTTACATTTAATAATGTCTCTGATCTACCGTCTATATATTTTTTTGTTAATTTGTAGTTAGTTCCGTTTAGTTTTTTGAAAGTAACTGGGACCGCTTCATAGTTACGACCTGACTCATCATAATTTGTTAAAATTAAAACAATCTTTGCTTCATTCTTACTTGCTATAGCACTAACATTGCTCCCTTCACCATCAACTATCAGTTGACTTCCTTCTAACTCATTTAATAATTTTAAGGCTTGATAACGTGGCTTCTCTTGTCCATCGTGTGTCAAAATTCCCCAAGAAAGACTTGGCCCATCTTTTATCTCAAATAAAAAGGACTGTTCTATATTGGCACTAATTAAATTTCTTAAAGAAGCGATTGTGTGAGCCGCTCCAACCGCAGTATCGGCAATCTGATTTTTCTCTGAATCATAACCCCATTCGGATATAATTTTAGGAAGATTTTCATAAGGATCGTATCTTGGATCTTCTCCTAACCATTTATTTAAATTTACTACATCTTGTGTATAGTCATCCGTCCTTTTAGAATAATGATGCCAACTGATAAAATCAATTCTTAAATTATTGGCAATTACATAATCAAGAAACTTCTGGATCCAGTTTTTATACAAAGCCGTTGTCACTGGGCCGCCAATTTTGTAAGGTAGGACATTTTGTGCCTGAGCCGCTCCTTTAACTGAATAAAAATAAAGATCGCTATAACTTTTTCCACCAGATTGATATTTCCATTTACCAAAACTTTCCAAGTCTGGCTCATTCCAAACTTCATAGTAGATATCTGTTTTCCAAAAATTATCTAAGGCGCCACAAGGTAAGACAGTTTCTTTACTACTATAATGTTCAACTGTTTTTTGGACCAAAAAAGTCCATTCACTCCAATTCTTAGGGCGGCCAATCAGAGAGCCATCGTCAGATATTGTTGGTGGCATGTAGCCAAGTGAAAAAAATGGCTTGGCGCCGGTGTGATAAATATCACAGACCGTTTCATCTAATTTTGAAAAATTAAAACTCAAATTACCTGATGAGTCACGAGCAACCACATCATAAAAATCATAGATATGATCAAGTCGAATATATTTTGGGTAAAGTCCGGAGACCTTGGAGACAACATTTTCCAACATTCTCACTCCTGATTCTTCTCCTCCTTGAGCTAATGCTTTCCAACGATCAGGAAAGGGGCCGGAGACTTTGTTTACATCAATAACGATATTTGCTTTTATTGCCGCGGCTCGAGAAAAATATTGAAAAGAGTAAAAGAATAATGGAGCCAAAATTAACAAAATAACTATAAACATTGCCAGTCTTCTAAACATACTATTATTCTAACTTATTCATTTGAATTACGCTGAATAAAATTAATGCCCCACCTAATGTTTCTTTAAAACCTGGAATTTCTTTATAGATCAACAGGCCAATTAACACTGCAAAAAACATTTCTAACGTCAAAATGTTTGATGCAATTGAAGTTTTTACATGCTCAAATCCATAGTTCGTAAAAAATATCATCAAAACATTTGCTAACCCTGATAACAGGATAATGATAAAAACGTTTCCATTCCAATTATTTACCGGCAATCCTTCTTTCACAAATATTGAAGCAATAAATATAAAAATAAACGCAATAAATAACTGTATTTGGGTTATCTCAACATTATTGAGTAATTTTGTTTGATATTTTCTAAAAACGATACTCAAAGAAGCAAAAATTGTTGATAATAAAGCTAATACTTCTCCCTGTCCCCAGACAAAGATATCTGATAAACTGGTGACTGAAATAATGATAACCCCCATAAAAGATAGTGTGATATATAAAAGTTTTTTAACTGTAACTTTTTCTTTTAGAATTAGAAAGCCTAAAATAGCCACCATCGGTAAAGAAGCAATAAAAGAGACTGTGCTAATTTTTGTCAGTAAGATGGCTTTATTAAAGATTGCCGCTCCCAATAGATAATAGGTGACCGCTCTAAATATAAGCAGAAACCATTCGCCAGAAGTTATTTTTTTGAGTTTTGAAAAATCAAAATTTTTCCCAAATATCAAAAACCCTATTACTAATCCAGCAAAAATACGAAGATATAATTGCTGAAAAAATCCAAAACTAATAGACAAATATCTAGTAAAAAACCCAAAAGAAGCATATGTAAATGCAAGACCAATTAATGCCAAAATTCCTTTTTGTTTATTAGAGAGGTTCATTATTTATGATATCTGTTCTGTTAGGAAATTAAATTTATAGGATGTCCATCTACAAAATTTTTGATATTGTCGACTACTATTTGAGATAGACTATATTCCGCTTCCTCTGTATTAAATCCAATGTGAGGAGTAAGAGATATGTTGGGATTATTTATAAAAAGAGATTCTTTTTCAATAGGCTCTTTTGAAAAAACATCTAAACCAGCTGCAAAAACTTTACCAGATTTTAGATTATCAATTAATAATTTTTCATCCAAGACTGCCCCTCTCCCTGTATTAATAATACATACGCCTCGTTTCATTAGATCAAATTCTTTTTTACTAATCATCCCTTTGGTTTGTTCTGTTAAAGGTGTATTAATACTTATAAAATCACTCTCTCTCAATAGATTCTCGAACTCTATTCGAGAAGATTTGCTGTTTATAAATATAATTTTCATATCAAATCCTTTTTTAGCTATCTCAGCAACTCTTCTACCAATAGACCCATAACCAATAATCCCTAGTATTTTTTCTTTTAATTCTTTTCCCTTAAACTTTGCTGGAGTCCATTTGCCATCCATAATCTCTCTCTCCGCTTGAGACGCTTTTCTAATAGAGTGAAGTAATAAGCCGATAGAATGTTCTGCTACAGCTTCTGTGCCATAACAAGGTGAATTAGAAACAATAATATTTCTTTTTTTTGTTTCATTTAAATCAACCCATTCATATCCAGTTGCAGCGACGCAAATCATTTTCAATTTTGTAGCGGAAGCAATAACATGAGTAGGCATCGAATACCAATCGTCTATTACAATGTCAGCATCTTGAATTCTTTTCATCCCTTCCTTTTCATCTGGAATATCATTATAAACAATCACTTCTCCAAGTTTTTTCAATTCAATAACGTGTTCTGGATAAATTACAACTTTATCAACGCTAACTATTTTCATAGTGATTTGAGTACTACATTATATCTTAAGCTCAAATTCTTTTCTTCTGTTTTTGTATTGTATGTCATTCCAGCGGAGGCGGGAATCCAAGCGTTCCTGGATCCCCTTCTTCAAGGGGATGACAAATTGGTATGATAAAATTAGTAACTATGTTAGAGCAACGAATAAATAAATTAAGAAAAATTTTGATAGAAAAAAACATTGATGGATTTTTGGTTTCAAATTTTTTTAACATCCTTTATTTGACCGGATTTAAGACGCTGACGGCAGACGAAAGGGAAGCGTGGACACTGGTAACAAAGAATGATGTTTATTTGTTCACAGACAGTAGATATATTATTGATAACAAAAATTTTATTTTAAAATTAATTACACCCGAAAAAGGATTGATCAAAAATTTACAAGAAATTGTTGAAGAGGAAAAAATTCAAAGACTGGGTTTTGAAGGGGAAGATTTGAAGGTTAATGAATTACAAAGAATGAAAGATTTTTTGACAAATGTTGAATTGATTTCTCTAGAAAAATTAATTATTAAAATTCGGGAAATAAAAGATGAGGCGGAAATAGATAGCTTAAGGAGATCATGTCAAATTGCCGATCAATGTTTAGAAGAAATTGTTAAAATCATTCGTCCTGGAATATCAGAAAAAGAAATTGCTTTCAAGATCGAATTTTGGTTAAAAGAAAAAAACTATGATCTATCTTTTTATCCAATCATCGCTGTCGATAAAAATTCCGCTGTTCCTCATTATGATACCAGAGCCGGTAACGATGAAAGGGTTAAAAAAAATTCCGTTATCCTAATTGATTACGGAGCTAAATTCAAAGACTACCATTCAGACACAACCAGAATGATCTTTGTTGGAAGACCAACTAACGAAATGATAAATGTTTATGGTGCACTTTTAAAAGCTCAAGAACAAACAGTTAAACAACTAAAAACTGATAATAATCCTGTCTCCGTTGACCAGTTCTGTCGTCGACTGATAACCGAAGGGTCGGTCATGCCCGACCCCTACCGACTACCAACCTACGCACATTCGACAGGACACGGCGTTGGTCTTCAAATTCATGAATACCCAAAAATCTCTTTTACCTCAACTGATGTCTTATTACCTAATCAAGTGATAACAATCGAACCAGGAGTCTATCTTGAAAATAAATGGGGGATGAGGATTGAGGATACGGCGTTGATTAAAGAGAAGGGGGAGATTGAAGTGTTGACAAAGTTTAGTAAGAAGTTATTAATAATTTCTAATTAACCTAAAAAAATACCAATAACCAACTGAAAAATTGGGATTTATTTAGAAATTAGACTAATTAGGTTAATTAGGCAATTCTTCCTTGAGCTCCTGTTTTAATTCCATCGTCTTCTCCACTTCTTTCTTTTTTGGCTTTAAAACATCTACCTCTTCCACTTTAGCTTTAAGTCTTTCCGTTACTTCTTTTTCTCGATCAAGTAAACCTTTAACCGTCCTAGCTGCTTCAATCTTTGCCTTAAGATAAGTCACTAATTGATCTCCGGAAAGATTATTAATTAAAAATATCGGTAAAATAAAGCCAATTTCGTCAAGAGCTTGAGCTTTTAATTCTTTATTATCAGCCAACAATTTGTTTAACGTATTAGTAATAAAGACAATATCACCCGTTACCCATTCACCACGGGAGCGGATATTCTCCGTCTTTGGAATTTCTCCTTTTTCATAAGCGTTCGTCCACATTTTTTTCACTTGTTCATATTCGTCTAAAGTCACCGCTGGGGAAATTGTAATTTCCTCCTCAATATTTTTCTTAGTTTCAGAAACTAAGTTTTCTGCTGTTTTCGGTAAAGCAGGTGATAAAGTGGGTAATGTTTTAATAATATTATCCTTCTTTTTAATATTAATTAAAGTAGGTGATAAAGTAGGTAGTGTTTTTATAATATTTTCTTTCTCTGCAATACTAATTTTTGAAACAATAAATGATTTTATAAACCGATTTGCTACCGGATCAGATTTTGAAGCCCGACTTGAAAGTTCGCTTCTGATATTCATATACTTTTGTCTTTCGGCTGGAGTTGAAGCTTGGATTGGGTTTTTCAAATAATTAATATTTTTATTGGTGGTTTCGTTAAGAGTTTTGTTTGTCTCAAAATGAGCAATATCCGTGATATTACTTGCCTTAATATTTAATGATCTGCTAATATCTTCTGTCTTTGCTTTTTTTATTTCTTCAATTGTTTCTATTCTTGTTTTAACAGTTGCCCCAATTTCTCTTGGAATTTTCATTTCAACCCCAACATTTGAGTTAATGTTGGCTGGCATTGGAGTTGGAGAAGGGGATGGTCCACCTGGATGCCCAGGATTTAAATTAGAAAGCATAATATTTTTCATGGCATTGATCCCTTCACAACAATAATCTCTGTAAATTCGTAGTAGCCACCAAGGGAAAATCGTGACGGCCCATAACATAATTAAGGTGATAATATATTCGACGTAAGTATCAATATAATTTCCATTATTAACAGTTGAAAGGGTTTGGGCTGGGCCACCATAAAGAAGGGTAATAGCGGTCGGATAGATATATCCAGCTGCTGTATTAATCCTAGAAAAATCAAAGATAAAGGGTATTCCATATTGCCAAATACTAGCTAATCCTCCTAAGAATAACGCTAATAATGGACCATAAAAAATCCACTGAAAAAATACTCCAATCCAAATCATCCCAACATTTTTTATTAATGAAAAAGATAAAAGAATTGCTAAAAATGGCGAAATAAATAAAAGAAACCAGAGGATTATTTTACGAATTAAAAGCATTCCACCCATAAAATAATAGCTCCAGTTTGTTATTTTTAGGAGAGTCATTTCTGTTCTAGCCGCTTCTTGAACTCTCATATTCAAATCTCGACACCCAACAAAATCAACATAATTTTTTTCTTGACTGATGCCAGAAAAATAAATATTAAAAAGGTCTTTCCCTCCTAAATTCTCAATAAAAAACTTCATCAATATTTCTGATAATTGAATGAGGGAAATAACAACCGTTGCTGAAAAGGCAATATAGAAAACTGATAGTAAAATTTTTGACACCGATGGCCATATCTTAATACCTGTTTCAAAATTAGTTCTTTGTCCAATAATTATTCCTAATCCCAAAAGTGCCGCTGTCAATATCACTAAAAAATAACTTAAGTTTCTGGTTGTTGACCAAACTTTTGTTAAAACAGGGTGATTGTCAATGGCTGAATGGGTCGTTACCCAATATATAAACTGACGGGCTCGGTCGTTAGATTTTCCTTGGGAGGTGACATCTTGATCTTCTATCCAAAAGTGATATTTACCTGGATCTGTTTTAAATTTTGCGTAATCAACAGTACATTCTTCACCCTTACCCTGCTCTTGATAAATAGCATCGAGTTCGGGAAGACAAACCCCTCTTTGCCCAGCATTATTTGGACACAATACAGGGGTTGTTTCTGCCGGAGCCGTGGTTGGTTGTTGGGCAGAAGAAGGCTCTACCCCTATAAAGAGAGCTATTAAAAAAACGAAAATAAATAATAGAATCTTTTTCATGTTTTTCTTAGAACAAAAAAGCCGACGACAGAAACTATAAAAAATAATGAGGCTAAAAATATACCTTGAACGGCTGAAGTGCTTTCCCCTGTTTTTGGTAATGATGTTGGAATTGGTCCGGGAGTAACAGTAGGTCCACCAGGAGTAATGGTTGGACCAGGAGTAGACGTTGGACCTGGGGTAGGGGTTGACGAAGTCGGGTTAAAAAGAACACAAAGTTGGGTTGAGCCTGCTTGGGTAGCAATTAATTTAAAAGTTACGTAAGCAAATGTTCCTGATCCAGAATAGGGGCTGGTTGATGAACCTGTAATTATAAGTCTTCCAGTACCTTGAATATCTGCAGAAACTGTTGTAAAAGTATCACCTGGAGAAACAGAAACATATTCTAGATATTGAGTATCGTAGGTCATTCCTATTGCTGATGACGATAGCGACTTTCCTTCCGTGTTAATATTAATAACAAATTGCGCGTCCTGTCCTCGCGTTAATTGAGAAGGAGCGATTAAATCATAAGTCGTAGCCAAAACATTATTAGGAATTAAAAAAATACTTAAAAACAGAATGGTTGCTATTAAAAAATTTTTCATATTTCGACTTCGCTCAATACTATAACTTACATAATACTGGAAATGGTTACCTCTTTTCAATGTTAAACAGTGAGCCAACAATTGAAATGTTTGCAGGTGCACGCAAGTTAAATCTATTTTTAAATTCATCACCACTAAACCTCTCTTCGTGACTACCTTCAACTACCACCACTTCCGTTGTTCTTCCCCCTCCAAAATCTACACCTGTTGCCCTTACGTCTGTCACATTGTTGAATGGATTACTTAACATTGATTTTACTTTATCTGCGCTCCAATTTTCTTTTCCAGTAGGGTTTGATTTATCAGGTTGATAAAGATTATCCGTGGTACTTGAATCTTTTTTTACTAACAAGAGTGTGTTGGCAATGTCAGCCACTTCCGACGGCTTAAGCCAGGCAGATTTTCCATATTCTCCTCGGGAGCCTTGAGCAGTATAAAAACACCTTGATTCTTTATCATAACCCCTTTCGTTAAGTTCTGAAAAACTACCAACCCCAGAAGAGGTATCAGCAAAATTTTTTGTCCAAGGTGTATCTCCTCCCCAAACCTCGGCTGAAGTATGAGTATAACCTCCAAAAGTTGAAGCAAACCAAGCCTTAATCGGCTTTCCTCCAGATATCATTACTTTTCCACGAGTTGCATCAACCGCTTCATTCCACCTTCCTCCTTTCTCACCATCTTTAAAAACTTGACAGTCTTGAGAGTCACAGATCGAACCCGACCCATTATTTGTGTATGCCATAGCAAACGATCGAGCGGCAACAGCTTGAGCTTTTAATGCTTCCATGTTCCAGTCCGCAGGCATTTCATAAATTCGCTTTACATAATCTTCCAAAGAATAGTCAGGGCTGTGACCATCAACCCTTATTCTTGCATCCATATCTTGAAAGGAGTCGTAATTATAATATGATTTTAAAATATCTTCATAACTTTGTCCTGAGTCTGCCCTTCCTTTTGCACCATATTGATTTAATCCAACTCTATGTGGAATACCGTATGTGTAAAAAGCAAAACCTGTCCCAAATCCAGGATCCAAATTTCTATCATCAACACATTCTATTGCGGAACTCGCAGATCTGGAAAGATTTAGCCCAGCAATTCTACTGGCTATAAGCTGTTGCTGTCTTGCTGTAAGAGTGGCAATTTGTGTTTTTGTTTGGCTGATTTGACCGGCAATAACTTGAGATTGTTTGTCAACCTCTATTTTTAATTTTGCTAGCCCTACTTTTTCTACCTCCAACTGCTTTTTAATTTCTTCAAGATTTTTTATATAGAGAACAACTTTAATAATTGTTCTTTTGTCTTCGTCAACTATTGATTTTTGATAAAAAATTTTTTTTAAAGATGCTGATAAATCATCAGACACTAAGGCGCTTAAAAAAAGATTTGAGTTTTTATTGGCGTTTTTATAATACGACTTGGCTCTTTCATTAAGAAGTTCTTTTTGATATATTAGGGCTTCTTCACCCTTTTTTACCTCAACCTCCTTCTTAATTATTTGTTGTTCTAAGCCACCTATCTTGTTTTTAATATCTGTTAATCTTGTGTTTAGATTTTGATAATTAACCTCTTTACTTGATAGGTCTTTTTTTAACGAATTGATAGCATTACTGATATCGTCATCGTCTATTTCATCGGCCTTAACAAATGTCAAAAATAGAGATAGTACAAATAATAAAAAAAAGGCTATAAAAAACTTCCTCATAGAATCATTATAGTGTTTTTTGATATACTAAATTTATGAAAATACGTAATTTTATAATCATTATAATTTTTATAACGTTTATAAAAATTATAACCGTGGGGACTTTTGCTCAAACTCCAACTGAAGCCACCGCCCCAGGTCCACGTTATGCCGCCTGCGACCTTTGTGGATTTTGCCCACCTAATGACCCCCCTCAAAGTTGGGAGTCCTGTCAACAATGCCTTTACCCGGATATATCCGCCGACCCTTCAACAATGGAAAGCTTAATTGTTGACCCTGAGACAAATCTCCCACCCCCTCCTGCCTCCGGCAAACAGTATACTTTTCTTGGTTGTTTGGGTGGCGGAGGTAACAGTTTTACAGATGAAGGCGCTGCTGGGGGAGTGGTCCAGTCTTTATTAAATATTGTTTTTTCAATGTCTGGCGGAATTGCCTTTCTTTATCTTTTGTATGGATCGTTTGTTTTAGCTACCTCACAAGCCAATCCAGAAAGATTAAATTATGGAAGAAGAGTAATTTATGGTGCCATCGCAGGTTTGATCTTTACGCTAGGATCGGTCTTTATTGTTAAGTTTATTGCTTCAGGGATTTTGAAGATACCAGGGTTTGGGGAATAATATTATTTCTTTCCTGCTTTTCTTAAGAAATTTCCTCCAACTAGGCTAGAAAAAAGGATTGGAATAAATAAGGTAGGTATTCCTGTTGATGGGATTGATTTGGCATTTGAACTAGAAGCATTTTGTTTATAAATATTATTTCCACTTGTGTTTGTGTTTACTGTAATAGATGATGGTGTTGAGGTTGGGATTAGGGTTGGGGTAGGGCTAGCAGATTTAAATAGTCCAAAAAAGCCTCCGCTGTTTTTTTGAGTAGGGGTTGGTGTTAAGACTGATTTTGAGATCGAAGTTGAAGTTGTTTTGCTTTTTAAGTTAATTTTACCTGTAACCACAGCAAAAAACACTAAAACGACAACCAAGCCCAAAACGAATGAAATTATCTTATTAAAACTATCCATATAGTATTTATTATAGCATATATTTGACAGATTTCAACTTTACCAGTATCCTGTATATATGAATGAAAATCCTCAGGTAAAATTTTCTTGGAGAGCTCCTTTGCGACCTTATAAAAAACAGTCCACCTTGATTCTTAAGTTTTATTTAACCGTAGCCTTTTTACTGTCATTAATAGTGTTTTTTTTCGGAGATAAAATCTTGATTATCCCAATCTGGGCATTAGTTTTTATCTTTTATGTCCTAACAATTACACCTCCTCCTGACGTAGAAAACAAAATCACCACTTTTGGGATTGATGCGGCCGGAGTCACCCTTCGCTGGGAAATGCTTTCTCATTTTTATTTTGGAAAAAGATTTGGTTTTTATACTCTAACGGTTGTTTCTCGGTCTCCATATTTTTATCACCTCTACTTAGTCGTTCCAACTGAGGAAATGAAGAAAAAGTTGGTTACGATTTTATCGTCACACCTTCTTTACCAAGAAACACCTCAAAAAACTATTACAGATAAGATGTTGGATTGGGTTTCCGTCCTTGTTCCGGACGAAGAAGATGTATCTAAGACAGAAGATCTTCAAGCCGTTTCTGAAAGACTGAGGCGGGCATCTCTTTGACCCCAAAGGTTCTTCCCCAAGATAAAACACCCTCGTCGCTGGTCACCAAAAAACCATCTACCTCTTTTGATAAAACAATCAAGTCTAGGTCGGCCACGCTGTCTAAAAAACCTGTTCGAGTAGCGTTTCGATAGCGATCACGAAAGTTTTTTATAAATTTTCCAATTGCAATCTGAAAATCTTTTTTTGATTCAAATTTTTTACCAGAAGTCATTTCTCCGGCTTTAGAAATTTCTTCTTCGGCAATATTGAGCCCTCGATAGCTGCGATTTCTAATATCTTCAATTAACTTATAGAAAATCTGACTGGAAAAATCTATCGCTGACGGGTTAGGAGACTGAACATTTACTGTTGATAAAAAACTTTTAATAAACTCTTGTTCTTTGTTTTCAAAGAAACTTAGAAATTCATCAACTATCCGTGGAGGCATATAAAAAACAGCTTTAGAATTTTTCTTAAGTTTTTTTATTGTCTCTGTAAGATTGAGAACAATCTCTTCGGTGGTTTTACCCATTCCAAGACCAGCTCCGATGTTGAAGAATAGATTTGTGTCTAAAATAAAAGATTCCATATTATTCTTGTATGCGGACAGGCATGATTATGTGAAAAAAATTATTAACCCCTTCTATCTTAAAAACAACGGGGGCATCTGACCTTAATAGCTCAATTATAATCTTTTTCTTTGAGGCCTGGCTTAAAAAATCAATTAAATATTTATAGTTAAAAGCAATTTTTTGTGTCTCTCCTTCAATCTTCGCCTCCTGATAAACAACGTCTTCTTCTCCCTGCCCAACTTTTGGAATAAATTTTACTGAATCCTTTTCCACCTCCATTATTATTATGTTGGAAAATTCTTTTGAAAAAACCGAGACTAGTTTTACACTTCTCAAAAATTCATCAGCGTCAATGGTGACGGTGGTTTTTTTCTCAGTTGGAATAACCTTTTCAAAAGGGGGATACTCACCCTCAATCATACGAACATAAATATCATTATCACCAATAAAAAAAGCCAAGAGTTTTTCGTTCGTTAAATAACTAAATTCTATCTCTATCTCTTTATTAATAAATCTTTGTGCATTTATTAAAAAACCGGCTGGAATAATCATTGAAGAAAAGGGGAGATCTTTTTTTATTGTTAAAAGGGAGAGCCTAAATCCATCGGTCGCCACAAGTTGAAGGTTTTCGTCATCGGTGACAAAATTAACCCCGGTCAAAACCGGCCTGGTTTCGTCAGACGAGACCGCAAAAAAAAGAAAGGGTAGATTTTCTTTAAAGAAAGATGTTTTTATCTTCTGTCTTTCTTCTGTATTTTTTGGAGGAAAAGGAAAGTCTTGATCAGAAAAAAGAGGGAACTGACCTTTTATTTTTCCTTGGGTTATAACTATGGCTTTTTCTTTTATCTCTATTTCTATTTTTACTTCTGGAAGAAGGGATAAAAATTCAATTATTTTTTTTGGTTCAATTATTATTTTGAATTTATCAGTGCCCTCATTCTTAAGAGTTGAGTGAAAATAATAGTTTAAATCGGTTGAGTAAAAATGAATATTTTTTTCTTCCCCAATCAGACAGACGCCTTGAAGAGAGGTTGCTGATGACAGCTTTGAGGAAGTAAAACGAGAAGCCATTTCTAGTTTTTCTAAAAATTCATTTTTTGGTAAAAGGATTTTCATTTTTAATTGTTTTATATCTATTTATAGTAGTAATAGAGTGTGTGTATAAGTGTATAAAAATAAGATTAGATTTTCAAGACAAAAAGAAGCGGAAAAAAAGCATGTGTGAGAGTAGTGGAAACTATGTTGATTGAAATAGGGATTGGGTTATTATATCAACCTCTTTCTTTAGGTTGGGGTCCCGAAGAATAAGGTTACTAATCTTTTGTTTGGCATGGAGGGCGGTGGTGTGATCTTTTCTATTTAATAATTCAGCAACTTGAATTAAGGTTAACCCTAATTCTTTTTCAAGAATATACATGGTAATTTGTCTATAAAAAGCAATTGAAGCGGCTCGGGACGGACCCTTAAGATGAGATTGTTTAATGTCGTAAAAAGAGCAAACGGTTTTTATTACCTCAGAAGGGTTAACTCTTTTTTTATTTACCTCACTATCTTTGGAAAAAAATACTTCCACCGCCTCAAGGTCAATCTGCTCTTTAGTTCCGAAAACCTTAGCATAAATAGAGAGAAGTGCACCTTCAAGCCCACGACAGTCGGTTATTCTTTCCGCAATAATTTTTACCGCTTCAATATCAATGTTAATATTTTTTTCTTTTGCCTTAATTAAAAGAATTGCTGATCTTAACTCAAAATCAGGGGATTGAATGTCTACGGTCAAACCACCTAAAAACCTTGAATGAAGACGGTCCTCCAAATTTTTAATAGCGCTTGGAGGACGGTCAGAGGTTAAAATAATCTGACCCCCAGACGATGCAATTGAATTGAAGGTGTGAAAAAACTCTTCCTGAACGGCATTTTTGCCGGCAATAAACTGAATGTCATCAATAATGAGTAGATTTAAATAGCGATATTTTTGTCGAAAACGACCAGTGGACTTTCCGCGGATTGACTCAATTAATTCATTAGTAAAATTATCCCCAGGGCAAAAATAAACTTTTTTATTTCGGTCTTCCTCCAACATTTTTTTAGCCACCGATTGGGCAATGTGGGTTTTCCCGACACCCACTCCCCCGTACAAAAATAAAGGATTGTAGGCGCTTCCAGGGTTTTTAACAACAGCCTGAGCGGCCGCATAAGCTACCTGGTTAGATGTGGAAACGGCAAAATTATCAAAATTATATTTTTTATTTAAACCAGCCTTAGCAAAAATATCCTCTATGCTCGGCTCAAAAGAGAGAAGGGGAGGGACAATGCTTTTTTTAGAAGGAGCTTTGACGGTAAAATTTATTTCAATTTTTTTTTGAGAGTATTCAAAAAAATCAGCTTCAATTTTATCTATTCTCTTTTCCAGAAAATCATAAGTGCCCTGGCTGACAACAGATAGGGTTATTTTGTCATCAGTTAGGCTAACAATTTTTGCTTGTTTTAAAAGAGATACTAAAACCGAGTTTTTACCTTCTCTTTCTTCAAGTTTCTTTATAAAACCTTCCCAATAAGAGGATATTAAGGACATAATTTAATAATGTGGATAACTTATCCACAAATAATAAACAAGTCCACAGCGATTGTCAAGGAGGAAAAAATTAGAAATTTAAATGTAGTTTATAGTTCTCCCAAGCCTTCTTTTTTCTGGATTTCTTCTTTGACGACGTTCAGGAAGCGTTCGGTTGAAGAAAGTCTGCGATGACCAACAAGTTTGGCAATATATTCTACAGAGGCTCCATTCTTTAATTGATGGGCAATAAAAGTATTTCTAAAGTCGTTAACGGTTGCTTTTTCAATACCAACTTCTCGAAAACAGCGAGAAATGATCTGACGAATATTTCTAATAAGTAAAGGATGACCTGTTCTAGTAATAAAAAGGTGACCGTCGGTTTTTTGACCAGATCTGCCATTGAGGTATTCTTCAATTGATTTTTTTACAGCTTTATTTAAAGGAATTTCCCGGGTTGGGGTTTTTCCGTACTGTGAGATGTGGATAGTCGTTTCCTTAATATCTTCAGTCCTTAATCCGGCTAATTCACCAATTTTTATACCGGTTTGAAGAAGAATTTCAACAAGAGCATACGTACGAGGTTCTTCTTTGGCAAAATCTCGGAGTGCTCGATATTCCAACTTAGAAAAAATACGTGGAGCTGACTGAATATATTTTGGATGAGAAACATCAAGGGACGGATTCTGTTCAATAACCCCGTCATTTTTTAAATATCGAAAAAAGGTCCTAATAGAATTCAGTTTTCTTGAGGCAGATTTTTTTGTATATCCATCAGTAATTAGTTTATTAATAAAACCATCAATATGATCTCTCTTTACTTCTTTAATATCAGAAATTTCTTGAGTGGTTAGATAACCAACAAATTGCTCGAGATCCTTCTTATAGGCCACGATTGTAAATGACGATTTTCCTTGGGATTCCAGGTGTTTGATAAACCTGTCAGCCAAAGATGGAAGTAATATATTTTCCATAACACCCTATAATATAACACAAAGTTTTCATAATATCAATGATTCTCAATCAAAGTAAGAGTTTAAGACCAGCTCAAGATGTTGTCAATATAACTTGTTATTTTGATATTTTAATGATAAATTATAAATGTAATTAAAATTACCCGTAAAATTATATGAGAGTTTTAATTGTTGGAAACGGAGGAAGAGAAAGTGCTTTTGCGTGGAAGTTATTTGAAGACAACAATAAAATATTCGCTGTTATTCAACATAAAAATCCCAGCATTATTGAATATGTCAAAAGTTCGGGAGGAGAATTTATTATAGGTAATATTCTTGACGGAAAACTCATTGCAGATTTTGCAATAAAGAAAGATATTGAGCTTGCCTTTATTAATTCTGATTCGCCTTTAGAAGCAGGAGTTGTAGATGTACTTCTTAAGGCAGGTGTTAAAACAGTAGGCCCGAATCGTTTAGGCTCAGAAATTGAGTGGAATAAATCATTTGCAATGAAATTATTTAAGGAGATTAATTTTTGGGAAAAATAATTATTATCCTGTCAATTGTAATATGGCCTCTGAAACTCTTGCAATAGATTCTTTATTTTGTTCAAAAGAATGTATTTCCCCTTCGATCACTTCGGTTGGAAAAAATAACGGATATAGGTATCTTTGAAAATTCCAGTCATGTTCTCCTACAAAGATTCGTGCTCGTCGTGCTACTAAAATATTTGCTACTTCTTGTATTGCTTTCGGATTTGCAGCAATGGTATCCCAATAGAGAGGATCATCTAAGTGATCAATGGGAAAAACAATTGGATACATTTTTTCAGGCTCCATTGTTATTCCAAATTCACCGCTTGGTAATTTTACAACTTCCATTTTTTGACTGGTTTTCGGAGAAGAAAATATCTCCTCACGTGGATTCAAAAAGGTTGGAGAAATAAATATCGCAAATGGCAAAGTTCCATCACGTAATTCAGCCATTGTTGCTATGGAGCCAAAACAGTGCGCTACTGCTACGGGTATTCTTTCATCCAGAGACGCTTCATGTATAGCTTCACGTATCAAAGTACGCTGATACGAAGGAGGTAGTTGAATCCCTGAAACTTTTTGTGTATCAGGATTTCGTCTTACATCTGTTGAATGTACAAAGATATCTCTGATATCAATTCTTCTAGACAGTAAATTAGCGACTACATTATCGTGAATAGGGCTTCTAGCAAACTCCTGAGGACCATGTCCTACACCAGCAACATTAATTAATAATATTTTTTCTACCATAATAATAGATTGTCCTGACCTTATTTATACCTGCAATTATATTGATTTTTTGTCTAATTGTCAATCTCGAGACCAAAAGATTCAAGGGAACGAAGATTGCAATCCAGCTAACCGCTTGAGGATGTTTTCTCGCAACTGTGGAGGAGTAGCAAGAATATATGAA
>CAYIMI010000007.1:14943-17721 GCA_964364445.1 uncultured Gammaproteobacteria bacterium | reverse complement strand
TGGTTGCTTTAAACCGTGAGCAGGCTAATGTTCAATCTGGTGAGTTTGGAGTGATAGGAAAAGGAGGAAAGGCAAGAGTGGTATTTTTATCAAAACATGCTAAAGAATGGTTGGGTCTTTATTTGAATAAAAGATCCGATCCTTATTGTCCTCTCTTTATTCGTTACTCTGGTCCAAAAGGTAAGGAAGGATTGACGGATGAGAGTTTGAGGCTTTCTGTCCGCTCAATTGAGAGGATGATTGATAAACATCGCAAAAAGGCTGGGATTACGTTGCGGATAGGTCCACATATCCTTAGACATTCGTACGCTACGGATTTATTACAGCATGGGGCAGATCTTAGGTCAGTCCAGGAAATGTTGGGACACAAAAATATTGCGACGACCCAGATATATACTCACGTAACAAACTTTGGGCTAAAACAAATACATGAAAAGTTTCATTCAGGAAATAAATAAGTAAATTATAGTAAAATACCAATAATGAAAAAATTAATTAATTTTTTCCGAAAAAATAAATTCGAAGTCGTTCTTTGTCTTTTGATTTTATTATATATCGGTTATTTCTCATACATATCATTAATTCGACATGCCAGTCTTCATTCAAATTACTATGACTTGGCAATCATGGACCAAACAGTTTATAACACTTATAAGGGAAGAATATTGGAGCTTACTAATCCGGAAGGAATAAATAATTTTAAAAGAATGGCAATTCACAATGATATTATATTGGCTTTGCTGGCTCCTTTTTATAAAATATTTTCCGGTCCGCAAACATTATTAGTAATTCAAGTAATTATCATTGCTCTAGGAGCTTTACCAATTTATTTACTAAGTAAATTAATTTTAAAATCAAAATATTTAGGAGTTATTTTTGCTTTTATATACTTGATGTATCCCCCATTACAAAGAGCCATTCTTTTTGATTTTCATCCGGTAATGTTGGCAGTCAGTTTCTTATTGTTTATGTTTTATTTTTTCCTAACTAAGAGATATTGGGCTTCATTAATTTTATTTGTATTATCAATTTTTTCAAAAGAGCAAATACCTTTGACGACAGGATTATTTTCATTATTAATGGCGATATTTGCATATAAAGAAAATGATCGTAAAAAATTGTTTTTTTCTGGCGTAATATTTTTTGCTAGTTTATTTTGGTTCGGCATGTCAATTTGGTTGATTACCCCATACTTTAGAGGCGGGCAGCATTTTGCCTTATCCCGTTACAAGAGCTTGGGTGATGATCCTACAGAAATTATAAAAAATGTCATTACAAAACCTGAGACTTACATTAATTTAATTTTTAATAATGATAATTTAAAATATTTATTTTTGTTATTATCACCACTTGTATTTTTTTCTATATTTTCCCCCATTTATCTTTTGATAGCATCTCCTGAGTTTATGATAAATTTTTTAAGTAATCATTCGCAGATGAGAGGAATAGATAACCATTATATAGCTGTAATCATTCCATTTGTTTTTATAAGCGCAATATTTGGTGCAAAGGAAGTAATGAAAAGAAAAATACTAGATGTTAAGAAGATTTCAATATTAATAATTATTTTTACATTAATAATGAGTTATTATAAAGGTCAATTACCTTATTCTAAAGATTCTTCGTTGAAGTTATTTTTAACTAGAAGGCCAGAAATAGATAGTGTCAAGATTTGGGAAAATAAATTAAAGAACGAAAATATTTCTGTTTCAGCATCAGAGAAGTTAGGTTCTCATTTTAGCCAAAGAAAAAAAATATATCGTTTTTCTGAAAGTTATAAATATGCCGACTATGTTTTAATTTTAGAGAATGATATTTATAATGATTGGCTTAATAAAAAACAATCAATAAAAGATTATGAAAAATTGAAGTTAGATAAAGATTATAATATGGTTTACAAAGATGAACAGTTTGAGGTATACAAGAAAATATGATTTCAATAATAATTCCATTTTATAACGAGAAAGAAAGTATTCCAATTTTAATTAAGGGATTAGCTGCTCAATTGGAAAAAATAAAAGAAAAATATGAAATTGTTTTGGTTGATGATGGATCAACTGACGCATGGCGTCAGAATTTCCAAAATCCAAAATCCGAAATCCAAATATTTGAACATAAAAAAAAGTTGGGGAAAGGACAAGCGTTGAAGACAGGGATCGAGAATTCCAGCGGAGAAACAATTGTTTTTATGGATGGAGATTTGCAAGATGATCCTGAAGATTTACCAAAATTTATTGAAAAAATTAATGAAGGGCATGATTTTGTAAATGGAATAAGGGAAAAAAGAAATGATAATTTTATTGTGAAATTTTATTCGAAAATTGTTGCCTGGTTTTTAAAATCTTTTTTGAACTCTCCATATATTGATATTAATTGTGGTTACAAAGCTTTTAAACGTGAAGTTTTAAAGGAATTTAGTTTTTACGGCAATAACTTCCGTTTTTTTCCGCTAGCTGTGTTCTATAATGGATTTAAGGTGACAGAAATAAACGTGAAAAATAATAAACGAAAATTTGGAGAATCAAAGTTTGGTCCAAATAAGTTGTTTACTGGACTACTTGATACTCTGACTGCTTACTTCTTATTCAAATTTGCAGAGAAGCCACTTCACTTCTTTGGAGTGATCGGTGGGGTTACCTTTTTTATCGGTTTTCTAATTTCTTTTTATCTGACGATTGAAAGATTGTTCTTCGGTGTTTTATTGGTGACTCGTCCCCTGCTTTGGCTCGGAATCCTCCTGATAATCGTCGGCATTCAGGTTATCATGACGGGAATCAT
>CAYIMI010000007.1:3614-14843 GCA_964364445.1 uncultured Gammaproteobacteria bacterium | reverse complement strand
GGCTCGGAATCCTCCTGATAATCGTCGGCATTCAGGTTATCATGACGGGAATCATAGGTGAGCTAATAGTTTTTTTGAATAAAAAAACTATTAAATAATTTCAAATTTCTAATTACTAATTTCTAATCAATTTTTAAATCTTAATTCTTAATTTAAAATATTTAAAATTAAAAATTAATATTTGAATAAAAATTAAAAATTAAAAATTTAACATTAGTGAATCCAATTTTAGCCTTGATAATTGCTAATATAATTTGGGGTATGGCCTCGCCGATCTTTAAGTTTGCGCTTACCAATATTCCCCCTTTTACTCTAGCCTTTATCCGTTTCTTTTTTGCCGGACTGATATTTTTACCACTGGCCTTAAATAAATGGCAAAAACTGACAACCAGACAATGGTTTAAAATACTTTTAGTGGGATTTTTTGGTATTACGATAAATATTTCCTTTTTCTTTTTGGGACTGGCAAAAACTGAAAGTATTAATGTTCCAGTGATCGCTTCCTCTGGCCCGGTATTTATTTATTTATTATCTACAATATTTTTAAGGGAAAAACCAAAACTAAAAGTATTGATGGGAATGTTGATAGCTTTGATGGGAGTTTTGTTTATTATATTATCACCTTTATTTTTGGAGGGAAAAAAATTTGTTCTTGGAGCAATTGAAGGGAACCTTTTTATTTTAATTGCCACTTTGGCAACAGTATTTCAAACACTAATTGGCCGTGATGTTTTAAGGAAAGTAAATATTTTTCAAGTTTCGGCGATTACCTTTTTATTTGGCAGTTTGACCTTTATACCATTTATACCAAAAGAATTTACAAATTGGGACATTTCCTTTTTGAATGTTGCCGGATGGACGGGAATAATATTTGGTGTGTTTTTTTCTTCTGCTTTAGCTTATTCTCTTTTTTACTATGGTGTTTCGCGCCTCAAGGCACAGGATGTGGGAATTTTTACTTATATTGATCCAATAGCAGCAATTTTTATTGCCGCTCCCCTGCTCCACGAATATCCAAACTTATTTTATGTTATTGGAGGAGTCTTAATTTTTGGAGGAATCTATTTTGCAGAAGGAAGAATGCACTGGCACCCATTTCATAAGTTATAATATAATTATGTCTAAGATTCTAGTTACAGGTGCGGGAGGTTATATTGGTTCAGTGGCGACGGATTTATTTTTAAAATCGGGCTATCAGGTCGTAGGAGTTGATAATTTTCAAACTGGTTATAAAGCGCCGTTGGAACTTTTAAAGAGTAAATACCCCAATCAGTTTAAATTTTATGAAGTAGATTTAACCAAGGACCTCTCCCCTATCTTCAAAGAAGAAACAGACATTTCCGCCGTAGTTCATTATGCAGCGTCCTGCTTAGTCGATGAGTCAATGAAAGATCCTGGGAAATATTTTTTAAATAATGTGGCAGTGACTTCAAATCTGCTTTCGGCTATGGATAAATTTAATATTAAAAATATTATTTTTTCTTCAACTTGTGCGATTTACGGCGAGGCAAAATATTATCCGATTGACGAAAAACATCCGCTTAATCCGTCAACTCCATATGGTGCTTCCAAACAGATGGCAGAAGAAGTGATTCAGTGGTTTGGAAAATTAAAGGGTTTTAATTACATGATCCTACGATACTTTAATGTTTGTGGGGCAACTGACGACGGGACGATTGGTGATTCAAAAAAGCCTTCATCTTTATTAGTTCAAAATACCGTTCGTGGTGCACTGGGAATAGAAAAATTTTTTCTCACCTGTCCTGAGGTTGATACGCCGGATAAAACCCCGATTAGAGATTATGTTGATGTTGTTGATCTAAATGAGGCTCATTTGAAGGCTTTAGAATATCTTATTAAGAATAAAAAAAGCGAGATAATTAATCTGGGAACAGGGACTGGAAATTCTGTCCTTGAAGTGGTCAATCAGGTTAAGAAGTTAACCGGTGTTGAGATTCCAATTGAAAAAGCCAATACAAGGCAAGGCGACGATGCTAAAAAAATTGCTGATATAAAAAAAGCAAAAGAACTATTAGATTGGGAGCCAAAAAGAACAATCGAAGATTCAGTTAAATCACTTCTTATTTGGTATAAAGATCATCCGAATGGGTGGGAGAAATAAAAAGGGTAAATTAGTTTTGGTCTGTTTTTTCAAGTTTTATGATTCTTTGTTCATGATCCTCGATCATATCTCTATAGCCAATTACAACTGTTATATCGTCACGCAACTTGATTATTTCGTGTAGAATTTCGTCTTTAAATGTAACAATATCATTTTTTAGATCCTTAAATTCATCTTTTGTGACGAATACTTCCTTGAGTTTGTTGATATCAATTTTTGTTAGCATGATATTACTTTAAACTTTTGTAATGATTTTGTCAATTTGAATCCGTTTGATTCCTTTTTAACTTAAGAAAAATAATTGATATAATAACACATATAGCGGGATTAGTTCATCGGTAGAATATCTGCTTTCCAAGCAGAGGGGACGGGTTCGACTCCCGTATCCCGCTCTTTAGGTTGATTTAACGCTCTAAAGTAATGCTTAATAAAAAAATCTTCTTTATTTTTCTCTTCGCATTCCTTATTCGTTTAATTGCCATCAATCAATCACTCTGGTTAGATGAGGCGGTGACAGCTAATGTTGTTAAGAACTTTGACTTCGCACAAATTATTAGTAAATTTTCCCCGACTGACTTTCATCCCCCACTTTATTATCTATTTATGAAATTGTGGACTAATTTTTTTGGTTATTCAGAAATTGCCTTAAGAATGCCTTCGGTTTTATTTAGTTTAATGACTGGGTGGGTTATTTATTTAATCGGCGGAGCTTGGGCTGCAGCTTTCTTTCTCTTTAACCCCCTGATAGTTTACTACTCGCAGGAAGCTAGGATGTATATGATGGCGACGTTTTTTCTTACGACGGCTTTATATTATTTCCTGCGATCTGTAAAACTGGATTCCCGCCTTCGCGGGAATGACAAATATTTCATATTATTTGGAATATTTATTTCATTGGCATTCTTAACATTTTATGGATCGATATTTTTAATTGCAACAATGTTTTTATATTTATTGTATAAAAAACAGTATAAGGCGTTTTTTGTTTCTTGTTTATTGTTCCTTGTTTCTTTTGTTTTGGTTAGCCCTCTACTTTATCATCAATTCATTAATTCAAAAGTTGCTTTAAGTAGCGTTGCTAATTGGTCATTGGTCTTAGGAAAAGCGAACATAAAAAATTTGCTTTTAATCCCTATAAAGTTTTCTATCGGAAGAATTAGTTTTGAGCCAAAGCTGTTATATTGGATAATATCAGGGATTTGGAGCGGCTGGGTTTTCTGGAAAGTTTTCATGGGCGGATTAAAAAACAAACAACTATTATTTTTACTTATTTTTCCATTGGTCATAGGATTTTTAGTCTCATTCTTTATTCCAATGTTACAGTATTTTCGATTTCTATATCTTATTCCTATAGTATGTTTATTATTGAAGTTCAACCGCGGGGGTTGGATGTTGGTTGGCGGGTTTATTATTTTTTCGTTAGTATATTTACTATTGCCGCAATTTCATCGTGAGGATTGGAAAAGTTTAGTTAGAAATATACCAAAAGATAAGCCTGTCTATATGATCAAATCATCGTCAGATCCGGTTTCTTACTATAAAAAAATAAACATTATTGACTTAAAAGGGGTCGATATTCATAAAGCTCCTAATACTATCAATATCATTCCCTATACGGCAGAAATTCATGGAGTTGATTATGCCTCAGAGTTAATCAAGTATAATTTTATCTTAAAGGAAGTTAAAAATTTTCGAGAACTAAAGTTTGAAACATGGATAAAAAACAATGAAAAAACTAAATAAATTAATTATTCCAATAATTGTTTTTTTGATAACTTATGTCATTTATATTTTTAAACTAGATCAAACATTTTTTTATCATCCGGATTTTGCCCGGGATTTACATGAAATATTAAAGATTGCCCAAGGTGATATTGCTTTTATCGGACCAAAACTGACATTTGGAGGATTATATACCGGGCCCTACTATTTTTATCTATACGTGCCAATTTTTTTCCTAACAAGATATTCAATAGCTTCAGTTTTTTATTTTAATGCCTTTTTATTTTCATTAGCACTAGCCTATTTTTGTAAAAAAGCTATTGAAGCTTATGGAAAAAACAAAGGATTATTTTCTTCACTGGCACTTGGGCTAACCCCTCTTTTTATCATTGGCGGACGTAGTCCAAGTAATGCTTATGCTTTTATTCCATTCTTTTTGTTTCTATTGACAACATTATTTTTTAACAAGAAATTTAGTCGATCATTAATAATTTTTATCGGATTTATTTTTGGAGTGATTCTTAATTTTCACTATGTAAATTTATTGTTTCTTCCGGCAATTTTATTATTTTTGGCTATGAAAATAAAACTTAGAAAAGAATTGTTAATGTCAATCTTCTTATTTTTTACTGGAATAGCTATTTCCTTCGTTCCTTTAGTTGCTTTTGAGATAAAAAATAATTTTATAATGATCACTAACACCTTCATTCAAAAATCATATTTAGGCTGGATAAATAACCAAAATATACCTTTAGGAATGATAGCCGATAAAAATCCGTTTAAAAATATTTTATTTTTAGCAAAGTATATAAAAAATTATACCCTGTTAAATCCCATAACCATGATCTCAGTTATTGGTCTATTAATGGTCATTTTAAAAAGCGAAAAAAAACAATGGAAATTATTTTTTTCAATTTTAATTACTTTTTTACTTTTTTCAATAGTGATTAGATTTCAGTTTATTCCGCACTACATATTCGGTCTATCATTTTTTATATATTTTATTTTATTAATAACTGTTTTAAATCAAAAAAATAATTACTTATTTGCCTTAATTATTTTATTCATTGTTCTAGAAGTGATATACTTCCCAAAATATCTATATCAGCCCACCTGGCGTTCTTCTACAAAATTTGAAAAAGCAGTGAATTATGTGATCGATAATAATTTATTAAAAAAAGACGATAGTTTTAATGTAGTTCAAATTACCAAGGAAAACTTAATGGCAACTATTGGTTTTGAATACCGTTTTTTCTTGAGAAAAAACAACTATATTGCTAATTCTGAATTTGCCTATAAGCAATCAAAAACACTGATTATTTTTTCCGAACTAGAAAATCAAGATGTTTCTCAATTTAAATCCTGGGAAGTCGAAGAGTTTGGATTTAATTATCTGACGCAAGCAAAGAAATACCGGATAGAAGATCTAACGATCTATAAGGTTACGAAACCATAATATCGATCCTTATCCTCGGGGCATTTTTTTATATTCATATATTGACGCAATCGAAGTAATCGTATTTCCAACAATAAAACCTAGAGTCAATACGTATACTGGCCCCATAACCCCATAGCGAGGAATAAGAAGAAAACAACCGGTTGAAATAACTGCTAAAAAAGCAATATTTGTCCATAATATATAAACTGGTTTTTTGATGGTATAAAGTATAAACAAATTAGGTATGTTTCCAATAATACTAATCAAGTACGGCACACCTAAAGCTCTAGTAATTGAAGCGGCTTTGACAAACTTGTCCGTAAAAAATAATTTAAAGATAATATCAGGGGTTAAAAAAAGTAAAACAAAGATTCCGGCAGGCATTATTAAATAATAAAAACCTGTTTTGACTTGATGTCTAACTTCTTCCTGAGTCCTTAAATGAGAAAATTGAGGTGATAAAACCTGGGTGATGCTGACAATTGCCATAGTAACAGTGAGGATAATTTTTTGAGATAAACCATAATGACCAATTTGAGCGCTCCCTGGAAAGTAAAATGAAAGCAGAAATAAATCCATTCTCGAGGCTAAATTAAAAAATTGTGTGCCAATAAAATAAGTTAGAGTGTATTTTAAGCGAAAATGTTTTTTATCTATTTTAGATTTTATAAAAAAATCTAATCGCTCTCTTTTTTCGTACATTATCAAAATAAAAAAAACAATCGGACCAACAATGCCAAAGACAAAGATCACTGTTCCTACGTATAATTTTCCAATCAAGGCAAATCCAATAATGACAACTGTTTTAACGACATTGGCGATGAGAGAATAAATATTGGCTTTAAGAAATTTTTTTGAAGCATAAAGGATATTAAGGAAAAAATTACTCCATATAAAAAATAAAACAGAGATGGTAGTTACATAAAGCTCCCATTTTGGAGCGTTAGTTTTAAAAAAAACCTTATCTAAATAAGGAAATGTAATAAAAAGGATTGAGATGACGACTAATGAAAATATAGATTGATAGATAAAAATAGTTTTTATAAATACATAGGTATCCTTTTTACTTTTTTCCATTAATGGAGGAAGGTAAGAGTAAATAGTGGCCGTAGTTCCAAAATCAAGAACGTTAGCTAAGACGTAAGCAATTCCTAAGAGAACACTTAGAACTCCATATTGTGATGGGCTAATTATCCTGACCAGTAGAAAGGCAAAAAAAGCAATGAAAACAACGTTTACATAATTACCAATAGTGTTGACGATGATATTCTTACTGGTTGGTTTTTTAATGAAGTTGATAATTCTTTGAATCATCCGTTAATTATAATTGAAATTAAAATATTATGTTATAATTTATACTAATATGGCAAAAACGGCACTGGTTACAGGAATCTTAGGTCAAGATGGTCCCTACTTGGCAAAGTTATTACTCGAAAAGGGCTATAAAGTTTATGGCCTTGTAAGACGTTATTCCAATATTTCTTTTGATAACCTCGATTATTTAGGAATTACTAAAAAAATTGAGTTTGTTGAGGGGGATATGACTGATGAATCGTCACTCCTTCATCTAATCAAAAGAACTATGCCTGACGAAGTATATAACTTAGCGGCTCAATCATTTGTTGGCACTTCATGGCAACAAGCTAAATTAACAACTGAGATTAATGCTCTTGGAGTCTTATATTTACTCAATGCCATTAAATTTTTTTCTCCGACGACCAAATTTTATCAAGCGTCAACCAGTGAGATGTTTGGAACCAGTCACGATGACGGATTTCAAGATGAAAACACAATATTTCACCCTCGTTCTCCTTATGGAATTTCTAAAGTCTACGCTTATTGGATGACGGTTAACTTTAGAGAGTCATATGATATCTTCACCTGTAATGGAATTTTGTTTAATCACGAATCCCCTATTCGTGGTATCCAGTTTGTCACTCGAAAGATTACTGATGGTGTGGCTAAGATAAAGGCTGGTCTTACAGATAAGCTATTTCTTGGCAACCTGGATGCAAAACGTGACTGGGGTTTTGCTGGGGACTATGTTGAGGCCATGTATCTTATGCTTCAAAATAAAAAACCTGATGATTATGTGATTGGTACTGGTAAAAATCACTCAGTCAAGGAATTTGTTCAGCTTGCTTTCAAATATGCAGGGATTTCTGATTGGGAAAAGTATGTCGTCATTGATGCCAGATTTAAAAGACCTGCTGAAGTACCAAATCTTAAAGCTAGAGCAGTCAAAGCTGAGAAACAATTAGGGTGGAAGGCTGACACTTCATTTGATAACTTGGTCAAAATGATGATTGAAGCAGATCTTAAAAGGTACGAGAAGAAATAATTTCTAAAAATTTCTTCGCCGTTTCTTTCCAATTAAATCTATCCTGAACTTCTTTGGCGTTAATCTCTATTTTATTGTTAAGTAAATACTTCATTTTTTCCATAATTTTGTTTTTATCATTGATATCGACTAAAAATTCTTTATTAACTGTCTCTTTGAGCGATGAATTATCCCCCACAATTACTTTGGTACCGCAAGCCAATGATTCAAGAGGCGGTAGACCAAATCCTTCATAAGATGATAGATAGACGGTCAAACTAGCCGCATTATAGAGATATGGTAAATCTTCATCGGCTACAAAACCGGTAAATTTAACCTTGTTCTCCAACTTCAATCGTTTAATCGATTGAAGCACGCTCTCTTTTTCCCATCCGGCTTTTCCGGCTATTACAAAATTAAAATCAGAAAATTTATTATCTTTGATCAGATCACTAAAAACTTCAATTGCCGTTGTCAGATTTTTTCTTGGTTCAATGGCACCAACATAAAGCAAGAATTTAGAATTTAGAATTGAGAACTCAGAATTAAAATATTTTTTTAAACGGATTCTTAATTCTTCATTCTTAATTATGAATTTGAATTGTTTTCCTATTCCAGGATATATAACATAAGTTTTATCTTTATTTATTTCAGGATAAAGTTTTAGTAAATCATTTTTAGTGCATTCTGAATCGGTGATGACTGTATCGCCATTTTCAATAGTTTTTTTCATTTTTAATTCCTGAAAGCGAATAATTTCTTCGTTGTGTTTTTCCGGAAATAATTTCCAAATTAGATCATGTATCACAGTTATTCCCCTGGTTTTATAGAAGGTTGGTGGGCGAAGATAGTCGGAAAATAAAATAGCGTCTACTCTACCCATCAATAAATCAATTGGTAATAGATTATTTTTTCCCCATATAAATTGAAGTGCTTTATGAGGAATTGGATAACGATAAATTTTTGCTCCTAATTTTTTAAACTCTGAAATGACCGGCAAATTTAATTTATGAAGACTGGCATAAAAAAGTCGATACTCATTTTGTTTATCAGTTTCCAGCAAATTTTTTACCAGATTATAGGTAAAATTAGCAACACCTGTGCCCTCATAGTTTAGTTGTGTTATATCAATCCCTATTTTCATATAGTATATTTTAACTTTAACAAATTAACTACAAATCTTCCTGCATATGAAAAATGTTTTTTTGCGTATAGACTCATTGAATTGAAAAATATTTTTCGCGCTTCTTTGTCACCAAATTTTTTAAAAGAGGCGCCTCCAATATGACTTACTCTGGTATTTAACCAACCAACCTTATAATTTTTATCATATAATCTTTTTGTCAAGTCACTATCCTCAAACCATAAAAAAAACTTTTCATCCCATCCCCCGAGCTTTTTTAAAACAAGCCTTTTTATTAAAAGACAACCTCCAAAAAGAGTTCTTAAGGTTATAAAGTTTTTAAAGTTATAAAGTCTGTTTAGCGGGGTGAATTCAACCAACAAAGATAATAGTGAAGGAAGCGGCTTTTGATAGTTGGTTGATCCAGGGTTTGGAGAGGCAGCGTCAAGCCTATCGTTTTTTGCTTCATAAACCATTTTAATTATTTGATCACTGGTAATCGTCAGATCGGGGTTAAGAAACAATAGCCAGTCCCCCTTGGCAATTTTGGCTCCAGAATTACAACCTCCAGCATAGCCAAGATTAACAGAATTTTTTATCAAAATAATATTTAGGAAGTCTTTTTTTATCCAGTCAACTGATTCGTCCGATTTATTATCAACTACAATTACTTCAATATCTTTATTGGGCTTAAGTAGAGTCAGCTGTTTTCGAAGTAGTTCTGGTGTATTCCAATGAGTGATGATGGCAGTAACTTTCATAATTTATTTAAATCCCCAACTATAGAGCGTAGCCGGCCAAATAGAATAAGGATTATCGTCAAGAGTAAAGTGGTCAAGATAAATTTCTTTTTTAAAATTATTTTCTGCATAGTCCATAACTTCTTTGGAAAGAGATGAATCATCGATAAAAATAAATCCTTTTTTATACTTTTTAATTACTTTTTTTAAATCGTTAAGATTACCAATTAATTTCAAAGATTCAGCTTGAGAGAGTACTTTTTCTCCCTCAGAATTATATTTATAATCAGTTTTTTTCTGTAATCCGTTAATCAATCCTTCCTCATCTGTCCATCTAAATAAATATATGGGGGAATAGTCATAACCTAAATACCATTGGGCTCGATCAGGTAAAGTGTCAATGACCGCAATAGGTGATTTATTGTCCCCTCGAATTTTTTCTTTGATAATGCTGTAAATTTGATTATAGTCAATATTGGCTATCTCACGAAAATCATGGTTTACAGAATAATACTGCTTTGGTTTATTGACAAATTTATAACCGTTGCCAATAAAAAATAAACAAATTAAAAATGCGAAAAATATTTGATGTCGATCATAAAATAGTTTTTGAATATTAGTCAAAGCATAAGCGGCAAAAATAAAAAACAGTGGAAATATTGGTACTAAATATCGCGATACATAAGGCTTAAAGATAAAAGATAAAAACAATAAATGTAAAATCAAATAAATAAAGATAAGGGCGGTCTCTTTAAATTTGTTTTTAAAACCTATCAGCAAGCCAATGATCGCTAAAAATAAAATCAGCCCGTATTCTCTCCATAAAAATGAATGATAGTACCAAATATTATTAGTAAAAAAAGTTTTACTGTTATAGAAATATAATATTATGTTCCCGATCCCGCTCAAATATATGAGCCCACCAGCTATGATAAAAAATATATAAAAATATACAGATTTTAAAAATAATTTAATTCTCAAGAAGTTAAAAATAGAATAATGAAGTACCAAACTAGCAATTACCAAGTAAAACATTGTGTGAGTTAGTATTCCGAGAATTATGGTTATAATGAGTAAAAAATATTGCCAAACGAAAGGTTTTTTTTTGTAATCCGTTATTTTAAAATAAAGATAAAAGGCCATTAATATCAAAAGCTGTTGTAGTACATATCCCCTCGCTTGTCTCGACCATGTAATCTCAATATAAGCAAAACTAATTAGAATTGAGGAGGTAATTGCGGCAGGTAAACTAAACAAATATCCACTTAAAATAAAAGTAAGTACTGGAACAAAAGATCCAATGATTACAAATGGCAGTCGAGCGACCCATTCTTTTTGCCCAAAAATATTAAAAAATAAGGCGACTAAAAAATGAGTGGTGATATTATGATATTCAAAATATGTTTTTGTTTTATCAAAGATATTTAAGCCATATTTTAAAATTACATTGGCTTGGGATGCAGTGAAAATTTCATCAACCCAAAAGGGCGGATTAATGGAGGCAAGTCCTCGCAGACGATATAGCAACGAAATAATAAAAATACCGATTAAAAATATAAATATCCAAAGTTTCCTTTTATTCATATTGAATGATATAATTTTACCATGAATAAAATAATTTATATCTGTGTTGGCACCTGTAAGGCCGAGATCACAGAAGAACAGTATAAAGGTGGATTAACCAAATGTGGAGGAGAAGGCTGTACTCTTAAAGGGCACGATTTTGCCAAGAGGCTAAAGTGCGAAGAATGTGGTCTGGTTTTT
>CAYIMI010000007.1:1518-3514 GCA_964364445.1 uncultured Gammaproteobacteria bacterium | reverse complement strand
TTAAAGACACTGTAAAAGGTTGCCAATATTAGATATACAACCACTAAAAAATAAATAGAATTTATTATAAACTCGTTTATTTTTATATTTTGTAAATGCTTTAATTTTGGTTTAAACTGAATAAGTAACAGAATCATAAAAGGTAAAAAAGGAATAAAGTATCTCCCCTGAACTCCATGAGCTGTCAATATCCCTGGAATTGTATTAAAGACATAAGCCAAAAGAATTATAAAAATATAGGAAATTATAAGAATAACAAAAAGTAAAATAGTTTTGTTTTTAGACAATACTTGCTTCTCTGTCAAGTTAATATTCATTAACATATAAACAAAAAATAATCCATACAATAGATAGCTTAAAGGATCAAGTCCGTATTCTAACCAGCCAAAAATTCCAATAAGACTTTGCAGATAAAAAGTAAATCGCTGAACGGTTGTTGTAATTAAAACATTAAAAATATTTAAGGGGTTTGAAATTAAAAAGTTAAGCTGATGTAAAGGGTCAATCGTTGAGGATGTTAAAGAAGCTTGGATATCATAAGATCCACTAGATTTTGATAAAAGATAGACAGGAAAAAATATTAAATTTGAAATAATCATTGGTTTTATTTTAATAGGGATAAGAAAAAGAAATAAAAAAAATGTTTCATAACCGATTTTTTTACTAGCAAGAAACAAAAAGAGAATAAGAAATATTTTAATGTATTTTGTAGTGGTGTGATTTATCACACCCTTATTTTTATTCATTATTAAAGTAAAAAAAGTCAATGCAAACATTATATGAAGGACATCATAACTAAGCGATGAAACCTGGTGCAAGGTCATTGGGAGGGCAAAAGTAAAAAGAATAATTAATTTATAATTATCGTTAATTTTTTTATAAAGATACAGAAACCAAAAGTAACCAAGAATACTCATCATTAGTCGGGCTAAATAAATAGATAGGATAGGACTAATATTTATCAATGATAAAATCCGTAATATAAAGGCCTGTGGTAGATAAGAGATAAGAGGAAAACTGCAGAGGTGATCAACGTTGAAACTGATTAATTTATTGGATTGATTATTTGAAAATAAATCTTTTAAAAATGTTTGTAGAGGTAGTTTAGATGGTTTTCCATGAGTTAACAGGTCAAGATAAGGATTTTTAATAAAATCGACATATTTTTTTTCGAGTGGAACAGTATTGTTGGATTTTTTCTGACAAAACAAATGTCCTTTGCCGATTATTAAAGATTGTTCAAAATGAGCTTGTTCATCGGGTTTTTGAAAAGGAGGGACAAGGAAAGTAAAGATGAATAGCTGGACTGGAATAAGAAAAAAGACAATAACGTTGATAATAGTTTTTTTATTCATAAAAACACTGTCAATATTATATAATATTGCCATATGAAGGTAATCATTCTTTGTGGTGGAACGGGAACAAGGCTTAAAGAGGAAACAGAATATAAGCCAAAGCCTATGGTCCATATTGGTAATCAGCCGATTCTTTGGCACATCATGAAAATCTACGCTTCCTATGGTTATAACGAATTTATTCTTGCACTTGGTTATAAAGCTGACTACATTAAAGATTTTTTTCTAAATCAAAAAGCTTTTACTTCAGATTTTTCATTGGAAACCCGTCACCATAAAACAAAGTTCTATCTTGATGAAAGACAAGATATTGATAATTTTAAAATTACCTTTGTTGATACAGGCTTAGAAACTTTACCTGGAGAGCGAATTCTTCGTTGCCAAAAATATATCCCCAAAAATGATAAATATTTTATGGTTACTTACGGAGATGGTGTTTCTGATATCAATATTGATGCATTAGTTAAATTTCATAAAAAACAAAAAACCATTGGTACACTGACTGGTATCCATCCCAAATTTAAGTTTGGTGCAGTAAAAATCGATAATAATAATTTAGTCAAGGATTTCTCAGAAAAACCGGTCCTTCAAGATTGGGTTAACGGTGGTTATATGATATTTGACAAAAGATATTTTGAATA
>CAYIMI010000007.1:0-1418 GCA_964364445.1 uncultured Gammaproteobacteria bacterium | reverse complement strand
TAAATCTTGACATCTGTGATTATAAAAAACTCCTTACTTTGATTAAAAAATATAAAATTGAATTTATCTTTCATCTAGCCGCCCAGGCATTGGTTGAAGAAGCTTATAAAAATCCGAAGCATACTTTGGATAACAATATCTTGAGTACGATTAACGTTCTTGAAGCGGTTCGAATTAACCCACAAATAAAGGGACTTGTTGTTGCCTCATCTGACAAGGCCTATGGAAAATTAAAAGTAGCAAAATACTCGGAGTCCTCTCCCCTATCTGGCGATCATCCTTACGATACTTCAAAATCCGTCACCGATTTGCTTAGCACCACTTATTACAAAACTTATAAAATCCCGGTCGTAGTTACTAGGTTTGGAAATATTTATGGCGAGGGCGATTTAAATTTTTCCAGAATTATTCCGGGAATAATGAAATCTATAATTCAGAATTCAGAATTAAGAATCAGGAGCAACGGGAAATATGTTAGAGACTATTTATACGTCAAGGATGTTGTTAACGGCTATATATTACTTGCAGAAAATATTGGAAAAGTTAAAGGTGAAGCTTTTAATTTCGGGTCCGATGATACCTTGACAGTTCTTGAGGTGATCAAACAAGTTGAAAAAGTTTTGGATAAAAAAATTAATTATAAAATTCTGAATATTGCCAAAAACGAAATCCCCTACCAGTCGCTTGATTATTCAAAAATTAAAAAAACCCTTGGCTGGAAACCAAAGGAAAATATCAAATCAAAAGCGGGGAAAATATTAGGGTGGTATAATATATGAATGTCTACTATTGGGTTTTCTCCATCGGTTAATAAACTACCTCAATCAGTTAAAGTTGTTCTCTGGTCATATCAATTAGATCAAATTGAAGTAGAAAAGCATAAAAAAATTATCATTTTTCAAGTTCTTAATTTTGGTTCGGAAGAAGCTATAAGGTGGCTATTTAATCAGTATGGTTTTGCTGAAATTGAAAAAATAGCCGATTCTATCCCTCTTTATCAGTGGAATAAAAAATCATTATCTTTTTGGAAAATAGTACTTTTTATCAATCCAAAAGATCGAATAGTATAAAACATGGATAAACTCAAACTTTTTATTTTGTCTGAGAATAGAAAAAAGGTTCTTTCATCATTTGTTTTTTGGAAAAATGAGTTTTATTTAGCAGGGGGTACTGGATTGGCTCTTCAAATTGGACATCGTGACAGCGTTGATTTTGATTTTTTTTCTAATAATCCATTTGATCCTAATAAAATGATAGAAAGATTATCAAAAATTTTTGGTCAGAATTTACTCAAAGTTACTCAGATTGAAAAAAATACTTTATCTATTTTGCTAAATTCGGAAATAAAGATAAGTTTTATGACATATGATTATCCGCTCTTGGAGCCTCTTATTTCGACAGAATATTTGAATAATGCT
>CAYIMI010000006.1:0-18068 GCA_964364445.1 uncultured Gammaproteobacteria bacterium | reverse complement strand
CAAAAATACACAGCCCTCATCACCCATATAAAGGAAGTTCTTGATAAAACTCCCAAAGAAGCTCTTTTTATTATTGAGAACGCTGGAAATAGAAAGATTGGACAGACTTTGGAAGAAATATCTCAAATTATTAAAGACGTTGATAATTCCCGAGTCCGACTTTGCTTTGACACTTGCCACTTGTTTTCCAACGGTTACGCTTTTAATACTGATAAAGAACTTGATATATTTCTCGCTAAACTCGTTAAACTCAAAATAAATAATATTATTGAATTATGGCATATTAACGATAGTCGTGATGAATTTAATTCCGGCCATGATCGCCATGATAATATTGGCGAGGGAAAAATTGGGATTGATGAGTTTAAAGTTTTACTAAATCACCCAAAAACAAAAAAATATCCTTTTATTATTGAAACGCCTGGATTCGACGGCAACGGTCCTGATAAAAAAAATCTCGATATTTTAAAATCCTTAGTTGGTATATAATTTCTACATGATTAAACTACCAAAAGAAGTAATTGCGTTAATGAACAAATTTGAAAAAAATAATTATCAAATTTATGTTGTGGGCGGTGCCGTTCGCGATGCTCTTTTAGACAAACCTATTGACAACTGGGATTTCACAACCAACGCAACGCCTGAGCAAATCCAAAAAATGTTTCCTGAAGCTTTTTATAATAATATCTATGGAACCGTGAGTATTCCCAAAGATAAAATTATTTTTGAAATTACTCCGTTCCGTAAAGAGTCTGACTATGCAGATAAACGCCATCCGGAAAAAATAGAGTGGGCAAAAACCGTCGAAGAAGACCTTTCACGAAGAGATTTCACTATCAATGCTATGGCTTTTGATGGATCAATAATTATTGACCCCTACAAAGGACAGGATGATTTAAAAAATAAATTAATTAAGGCCGTTGGAGACCCTGATATTCGTTTTGCCGAAGACGCCCTACGTTTACTTCGTGCCGTTCGTTTCACCTCGCAACTGGGATTTTTAATTGAAGACAAAACGAAAAATTTCATCCAAAAAAATGCTCAATTAATTACAAAGATTTCTTGGGAAAGAATTCGCGATGAATTTTTAAAAATTTTAGGTAGTGATCATCCATCTGAAGGAGTTCTCTTTCTAAAAAGCACAGGACTACTTTCATATATTTTACCGGAGGTTGATGTTTGTTTTACAATTCCTCAAAAAAGTCCCAAACGTCATCATGTTTATGACGTTGGTACTCATTTGGTCATGGCACTCAAACATTGCCCATCAGTTGACCCTATCACCAGATTTGCCACTTTAATCCATGACATCGGCAAAGCAAAAACTTTCCACAAAGATGAGCAAACTGAGTTAATTACTTTCTTTAATCATGAAGTGGTTGGTAAAAAACAGGCAGAAAAAATCGCCGATCGATTTAAACTATCAAACAAACATAAAGAAAAACTTGTTACTCTCGTGGCCGAACATCAGTTTACAGTTTCCGAAACTCAGACAGATAAAGCGGTACGTCGATTTATTCGAGGAGTAACAAAAGAATATCTACAGGATATGTTGGATCTAAGAACTGGAGACAGAATTGGCTCTGGAGCAACTCCCACTTCTTGGCGAACCGAACTTTTCAAAAAAAGATTAATTGAAGTTCAAAAACAACCGTTTCAAATCAAAGATCTGAAGATTGACGGTAACGAAGTTATGAAGATTCTAAAAATAAAACCCGGAAAACAAGTAGGTGAAATATTAAAAAATCTTTTTGATCAGGTCGTTGATAAAAAAATCAAGAATGAAAAACAAACTCTTCTCCATGCCCTGGATAAACAACTATCGCCTCCGGAAGTTTAAATAATTTTTCTAAAGATTTTTTAAGGTCTTCTTTACTGCTGTATGATAAATCTGTCCGTCCAATCCCCTCTTTAAACAAAGTATCTCCGGTAAAAAGAGCGTTTTCTTCTTTAAAATAAAAACAGCAACTGCCTGGAGTATGACCGGGAGTTTGTAATATTTGTAACTTGAAATGTGTAACTTGTAACTTATTTTTTGATAAGTAATTTATTTTTTTTGGTTTGATAAAATGAGGGTCAAATCCTAAAAAATATTTAGCTGTCTCACCTAGTCGATCAATCAAAAACTGGTCTTCTTCAAAGATATGTAGTGGTACGTCTAGAGAAAGTTGAATCTCCCCGACTGCTCCAATATGATCAAAATGGCCGTGAGTTGCTAGCATTCCAACTAAATTTAATTGTTGCCTTTGTAATTCTTCAAGGATAAATGAAGCATCATCAGCCGGATCAATGATCAAACAATTTTGATCCTCAATTAAAAAGTAACAGTTAGCCTGTAATTCTCCGAGAGAATATTTCTTTATTGTCATATAATACTTTTTCTTATGACTTTAAGATTTCATCCATTCAACATAGTCGCATCCGCCTGGTGTTTTGGTAGCAGGATCCCATGTGGATGTCGAACATTTTTTTAGTTTTTTACCACTTGCTGTCGTAAAGAAAACTAATTTTGCTGAACACTTTGGACAGTCTTCATCAAGAGGAACAGTTGTTCCTTTTATCCACTCAATATAATCACATCCACCGGCTGTTTTAGTTGCGGCATCCCACGTGGCTGTTGAACATTTTTTCATTTTTTTACCCATTCGGGTAACCGCAGAAACTAGTGGGGCACCACATTTTGGGCATTTTTCGTCCAAAGTAACCGGCTCAACCTCTAACCATTTGACATAAGTACATCCGTCAATCGTATGAGTTTCCGGATTCCAACTTCCTTTTGAACAACGTTGTAATTTCTTACCCGACTTTGTCTCAAATACTTCTCCTAACGGAGAGCCGCATTTTGGACAGATCTCAGATCCTTTTTCCGATTTTTTAGTATCCATATAATGTTATAAAATTTATAATAGTTACAATAATTATTTTTTCTTCATTTTTTCCAACCAAACTAAAATTGGAGTAGCCACAAATGGGGAAGAATATGTGCCGGTAATTGTTCCAATTAATAATGTTATTATAAAAAATCTAATCGTCGTACCCCCCATCATGGTTAGTGCTAATAACATAAAAACTATAGTCATCGAATTATTTAAAGATCGAACCATTGTTTCTGACAGAGCTTTGTTTGAAACTTCTTCAATGTTTATTGCTTCACCCAACTTATTATATTCGCGTATTTTATCAAATATTACAATCGTATCATGGACTGAAAAAGACATAGTGGTTAGCACTGCGGTCACAAACATCGTATCAACTTCAGCACCGAAAAAATGGCCTAATAATGAATAAGTTCCAACAACAACTAGGAGGTCGTGAAACATTGCAAGCACAGCAGAAAAAGCAAAATTAAAACCTTTAAAAGCAAAGCTCATGTATATCAATATTCCAATGACTGCCAAAATAGACGCGACCAAAGTCTTGTTGATGGCTTCTTTACCAAGTGTTGGACCAACTGTTTCTGAACGTAAAACTGTAATCTTAACCTTTAATTTTGCCTCTAAATCTTTTTTCAATAATGATTCTTTATTTTGATCTAATACTTTCGTTCGAAGAATAATATTATTATCTTGTTGTTTTAGACTGACTACTGATATTTTATTTAAATCCAATACTTTTTGCATCTTATCTTTAGAAACTACCTTGTTCATTTGAAATTCAAAATTACTTCCTCCAGTAAAATCAATCGAGTAGCGAAAACCCCACTTGGCAATGGAAAATAAGCCTGCGCCAATGACGATGAAGGAAATTAAAAAATAAAGCCAACGATATTTTAAGAAATTAATCATAATTATTTAACTTTGTAAAACATATTTATTAATCTTTTCGTTATGACAACTCCCGTAAATAAACTCGTTCCTACTCCAATTGCGAGTGTTAGTGCAAATCCTCTTACCATCCCAAACTGTGGTAAAAATTCCCAGTTTAACGGATTAAAAAGAATAAAAGCTACTGTTAACGTCGTTATATTAGCATCTTTAATCGCGTCAATCGCCCGACCAAAACCTAGTCTTACAGAGATATCAAAACTTTTGCCTTTTCTTTGTTCTTCCTTGATTCTTTCAAAAATCAAAATATTAGAATCTACAGCCATCCCAATTGATAAAATAAATCCGGCAACTCCCGGCAAAGTCAACACCAAAGGAATTGCTTTAAAAATAAATAATGAAATTAATCCATAGATTAACAAACCTAACGAAGCTATCAAACCTAATCGGCCATAATAAATGATCATAAAAAGTAAAACCATTACTAAACCAATCGTTCCCGCATAAACACTTTTTCTTACTTCTGCTTCCCCTAAACTTGCTCCAATATTTTTTTGCTCAACTAATTTTATTGGCAAAGGTAGTGCGCCAGAATTAATAGCAATTGTTAATTTTTTTGCTTCGTCCGATGTAAAATTTCCAGTAATGACAGCACTTCCGTCAAGTATTTCTGTTTGTACTGTTGGCGTCGTTAATGGCATACTATCAAGAAATATTCCAACTGGCTTACCAATATTCCTTTTTGTAATTGCCGCAAACAAATCAGCCCCTTTTTTATTAAATTTTAACCCCACTTGAGGTTGACCATTCTGACTATCAAATTCAACTGTAGATTTGAGTATATTTACCCCTGATAGACCCGTATCTTTAGTTAGTTGGACAAAAATTGGAGTTGTTGAGGCTATTTTTCCATCTGGCAATTCTTTAAATGTCAGCTGAGCTGTCTGGCCAATTAACTTTATTGCTTCTTCGTAATTATTAATTCCGGGCAAATCAACACTTAAACGATATTTATCTCCTGTTTTAACTGTCTGAATTTGAGGTTCGGTCACTCCAAAAAAATTAATTCTTCTCTCAATTACGTCTCGTGCCGAATTTAAAGCATCATTTAAATCTTCTTTTTTAACTTTAGAAATATCTGCTTCAAAAATCAAACTACTTCCACCCTTTAGATCTAATCCTAATTTAGTAGTAAAGTCTTTTTTAACACTTAATCCATAAATATTAAAATTAATTTGGCTTGGTATTTTATATTTAGTTTTAATACTTTCAGGAAGATCAACCCAGATTAACCCCAAAAAAATAAGCGCAATAAAAATTGATTTGAATATTCTCATTTTAATAAGTCTTCTTCTACTCCAACCAGCATAATCTTAGGTTGTTTTAAAAATCTCCAAATAAATGGGTCGTTATTCTTTTTTCTAAAAATAAATTCGCTTTCAGTCATGGTTGAATAGTTAATTGGACGTCCGAATTCTCCCTCAACTTCTTTTATCAATGACTCAATTTCAACTACAACTATAACTCCCACTAAAAGTAAATAGATTTCATCATCTTTTAAAACTATATTTTTTGGAAATTTTGTCGAAACAGCAACAAATTTTATCTTTCCAATCTTTGACAGATTACTATGAATTAATACTGCCAATTTATTACTTTTAGAGAAAATTCTCAAAAATTCATCATACAATTGATAGCTTTTATTTAAAGAGAAATAAACTTTGTTAAGTCGACGTTCTCGAAGTAATAATTTTTCTTCTGTCAAAATATCTAACTCTCGCTTGACCGCATTGACTTCCTCGTCAATTTCACGGACAACTCGACGAAGATAAAAATTTTCACTAGGATGATGGAAAAATAATTCCAAAATTTTTCTCCTAGCCTTGGACGGAATTATGTGCTGCAACATATTAGTAATTTACTTTATTTCCTATTGGCAACATTTCAACAAACACTTGCCCTCTAACTATAGATATTTCTTTATCATTACTATCAAAAAATTTAATATTATCTTCCTCTGTCTCTTTACTCCAAGTACCTTTAACTACTTGCCCATTTTTGAAAAATAATAAATCGCCTGACCCTACATTTTTATAAAGCAAATGTCCACCTTCATAGCCGTCATTAGCTGGTGATTCTTTAGCGAACATTACCACAATATTTTTTGCTTCTAATGCTTTTCCAGTGTTTTTATCAAGATGTGGAGCACCGCCATTGGTTCTTTTGTAACTATTGGTCTGATTATTATAACTCCAAATTACGCTGAAATCGCTGGCTAAATTATCCCAAAAACCAAAATCAATTTTTACTACCTTTCCACGATCTGTAATTTTTGCATCATCTTCAAATTTGAAAGAAGAGAAACCCTTATCCCATCTTACGCCTTTATCATCTATATTAGTCAGTTCTCTTTTATCTTTTGCATACTGCCAAAGTTTCTTTGTTGAAGTATAGACAGTATGTTCTGTGGCTACATTTTTTAGTCTTTCATAATCACGCCAAAAATATGGAAAAGGAACTGAAAACTGATTTAAATCATTATAAGAAGACCAACCTAGTTCACTGATATAACCTAAGGCATCGGCCGGTCCATCAGTGTTGGCTCCACCAACATGGGCATAGAGAGGATACTGACCATAGCCTTCAAGAAATTTTAGGAAATATATGCGAGCTGAACGAACTGGACCAACATAAGAAGCATTTTGACAATAAAATATCGCTAAAAATCTGGTGATTCCGCCTTCGGCAACTGCCTCATAAACGATATCAGCCGATGAGAGCCCTGATTGTGGTCGGGCTTCTTTATGATTTTCAACCATCACACCCAACGGTCGTTGCCCTTCCCAAATTTTTCTTTCAGTTTTAGACAACATCTGACCATTTAAAGGACATTCCTCAGTTTTTGGTTCTGTGTTGATAGTTGATTCAGTAGTACTATTCTCCGAGGTAGGAGCCTTGTAGGCAATCGGTGATAAAAATGAGAGTCCCTTTTCTGCTGAAAAAAAAGAATAGGTCGTTACTCCCGAAAGTATAAAAACAATAAAAGCAACCACAAATGCTATTTTTTTATTAATCATAATTTAAATAAATAATAATAAATCACCCGCTGCTAATAATGGCTTTTTTTTCTTCCTCAGATAATTCAAACTCCTCGCTTTTCCCATTCTTGACTTTTTTACTATAAACCCTCAAGCCATCACGCGTATGTATGAAATTAATAACTATACCACTATTTTCATAATTTAAAAAAGTGATAACAAAACTTTTTTCTCCACCCGATTTTTCAAAAGGATTAAATCTGACCAGACCAACCTTCTGAATGTGAAGAATTGAAGTTTTAATTTCTTCTCGCAATTCTTTCTTGACAATTTCAAGCTCCTGTCTGGTCTTGTTATCAGCCATCAACAGCTCATCTAGGATCTCATCTATCTTATGCTTTCTAGTACTTGAGATTAGATTATTATAATGCGTTTTTGTCTTTAAAATTAAACTGGTTAAAATCGCTAACCAAGTCAAAATAATAATAACAAACGCATAAATAATCATCAATTACATTCTATAGTTTTGTACAAAAACTGTCAACGATAATTTTGCCTATTCCGCTTCATGGTTGATTTTTGATTTTTGATGTGCTATCGTTTTACCGTATGCCTAAGAAGACAAGAAAAGAAAAGCTATTAGCCAGCTATCATCGAAAGCTTCGTTTGCTGGAAAATAAAGAGACTACAGCTTCTCCCGTTCAAATAAAAATTACGACTTCAAAGATTATTCCTGAAACAAAAACTGAAATAGCTGAACCAGTCAATCAATATTTTTTTTCTGATCTAAAAAAAAGTTTGTTATTAATAACATTGATAATTGGAGTTGAAGTTGGTTTATACTTTGCTAATTTGATCAAGTAACAAACTCGTAGTTACTCATTAAGAGTTTCTAAAAAAAGGGGGTGATTTAATATATGGCATCAATGTACTGTGTAAAATGTAGAGCTAAGAAGGAAGTTGCAAATCCGGAAAAAGTTACTATGAAAAATGGTAAACCAGCAATGAAAGGTAAGTGTCCTGATTGCGGAACCGGAATGTACCGAATTGGCACTGCATAATATTTTATTTAAATAGGATATGTATACCCCGCCCCGTGTGGCGGGGTTTCTCTTTAAAGAAGTTTAAACACTCTTATTCGTTTCTCTCCTTCAAATAAACTCAGCTTATTTACTTTAAAGGAAATGTCCACTTCTAAATTGGATAAACGTTTTTTAATAACAAAGTATTGTTGTTTTGAGGGGATTTTATATTTAGCCAGAGTTAATCGAGGAACATATTTTTCTGGACTTTCCATCTTCGCAGTAAGTCCTTTGATACTTTCACTTATTCGCTCAATCTCTTTCTCTCGTCTGAAGTCAAGATATAAAACGATATTGTTTCCAATTGTTAAGGCGACTTCAAATGTATATAAATAAAATAAATTTTTATCAAATAAAGCTGTTTCTATTTTTTCAATCGTCGATTTTTTATCTGAGAATTCCCCAAAAGAATGAACTAAAATATTATAGTTTTCTATCTTCTCCCACTGAAACTGAGGATACAATTTCCTGAAATCGGCCAGCTGATCAATAATTTGTTTCTTAGTTTCCTCTGACAATTCTATTTTTAATTGCATTTTCATAATATTTTTATAAATTAAATACCTTAGCTATGTTTCTGGTTGAAAAATTCTTCAAATTTGTCACCACCTCTTTAACTTCTGCTCCAATTAATTTTGCCTGTTTTTTTTTATTTTCTAACTGTTTATCCCCTTCTGTTACTCCGATTATACTTGGTGAAATTTTTTTTACCAACTCAAAATAATCATTATTCGTCTTAAAAAAAGGAAGTAAAATAATCATGTCAACCATATTTAAATTGGCGAGTATTTCCACCCTCTCAGATTGCTGATGAACTGGTAGTTTTCTTTTATTTTTTTTAATAAACTCGTCTGATTCAAGTGCAACAATCAAAAAATCACCTTGCGCTTTTGCCTTTTCAAGAAATTTTAAATGACCATAGTGGATTAAATCAAAACATCCGCCGACTAAAACTGTTTTCTTATTTTTAAAAATTGAGGTTGATTTTTCTAAATCAGCGTAAGAGATAATTAAGGCTTTATTTTTCATAGTTTTAATATTACTAACTTTTTTTAAATCGTATTTTATTTTTTGAAACTATAGTAAAAGTATTTTGCAATTTACCTTTGAACTTTTTAAGGATCAGTTGAAGTTTATCTTCTTTCGATTGATAATTTTCCTCAAATAATCTGAATAAAATTATTCCTTTATGTGGTAATTGTAATTTATAAATCAATTCTCCAAAGTCCTTGTCATTGGTAATAACAATTCTATTTTCTTTGTAGGCAATAGAAAGAATCATTTTGTCATCTAAGCTTGGAAATGATTCGGCAACAGAAAGCGTGTTATATCCAAAATTTCGTAAAAAAGCAACAATACGATATTCAATTGATTCATCAATCAAAAATTTCATGGAGATAGAGGATAAACTTCTTCCTTACTAACAACTTCTCCTGCATACCTGAGAGCAGCAAGAATTCCTTCTTTTGTCAATCTTGGATAATCCTGTAATATTTTCTCAACATTCATATTTTGACCCAACTTTTTTATGATTATGTCAACGGGTACACGAGTTCCTGTAATCACAGGTTTGCCTGCTAAGATTTTCGGGTTTATGGTAATATATTTTTGGTAAATCATATGACTAGTATGATAACAAGTTAGCATATAAATTACAACTTATTTCATCTGACTGAAACAGGATTATAATTTACAACACACTAATGTTATGGCATAGTAAATTTATCGAAGTAATTTTTCAATTTTGAAAATCATTTTTGTTAATAAATTATTCCCAAATTCTACTGTTGAATTAACAGGATCATCCCCTTCAATCGCTCTTAATCTATCCCCTTTACCTTCCATAAGTTTAAGATCTACAAGTTTTGGAAACAAAACCATAAGGAGTGAGGTTTCCCATTTTCCAGCATGATCTCCAACTGCTCCCTCAATTAAATCTGGTTCTTTGACAATTATAATTGTAGTATTTTTGTATTTTTGCGTTGCTAATTTTGCAATATTTGCGTTTGGGTAATGACCAGCGAGTACAAAAATTTTCTTGAATCCTATTCTTATCATTCGATAAAAGTAATTTTCTATAACTTCTTGATACAATTTTGTGTCAAGGTGATAACAATCAAACTGTTTATTGGAATATTTTTGAATATCAATATCCGGCCATACATCTACTCCTAAATACAATGGTGGAAAAACAACTCCGCCTATTTTTTCAGCTACAAGTTGACAAATTTTCCATGCTTTTAGTGAATCAAGTCCTAAAACATTGTGATAACCATGGTACTCTAAACTTCCTAAAGGAAGAAAGGCAATGGGATTTTTTTCCAATGCTTTTTTGAATTCATGAGGATACATTTCTTCGTATTTTATTTTCATATAGATATATTCATTATATACTGAATCTCTGGCTATGCAGGGATGACAAACAGCGCAACAATTTTATACAATCAATATATGGACTTAAAAACCGAAATTGTTGAAGAAAAACAAAATGCTTTGGTAGTATCCGATAAAGAGTATTCCTTTATTGCTCTCTTAAAGAACGAATTAAAAAGAGTTTCTATTAATCCTTTTAGCTCACCCTTTATTCCAAAAAATCTTAAAATTTTTCGTTACATTTTTATTATTAATGAAGCTATTTCATTGGAAAAAGTTAATAAAAATATAAATAGTATTTTTGTTTATATTTTTTTTGGGAAGAAAAACTACTCGACAAATTTAAAGAATCTCCCAAACAATATAAAAGTTATTACCATAAATGGCCATCATCTTGAAGAAGAAGAAATTGATAAAATACTTTGGTTTTCTATTTCCAAAAGTGATGAGACAACTCTCAATCTTAATTTATCTCAACTAGTAAAAAATAAAATAAGCTTTGTACCCAATATAAACCTAAACTACAAAAAGTTTATTACTAAAAAAAACCTAATTATTTTTGCAATTTTTTCAACTATTACTATTCATATTGCTTTTATTCCCTTTCTTTTTCTTTCATTTTTTTTAAATTATCAAAATTATTTGGCTCTTAAAAAAAATTCCTTAAAAAATATTAATAATTCAATGCTTGCTAGTGAAATTTCAAAAAAACTGTACTCACTAGTTAGACCAACCTATCTGTTATTTGGTGTGGCCATTTTGCCAGACAATTTAATATATATAGATGAAAAAAGCCATTCAATTATTAAACAATCTCAGTCATTATTGGAGAACTTTCAAGGTTTAGAGGAAATATTTTTCCAGCAACAAAAATCGACAGAACAAAAAAATATAATGACTCTAAGAATTGAAAATATAAAAACTAATCTAAGTGATATCCAAGAAGAACTTAATATTATTGCTCAAAAAATACCAATAAAAAATAGCTTTTTTGATCAAATAAAAAAACAACTAATTGAGCAAGCTGACAACATTCAGAAAGGCCAAAAAATAATAAACTATTTCCAAAAAACCATCTCTCAGGAAAAAATGAATAAATATGTAATCTTTTTTGCTAATAATATGGAGCTTCGACCCGGTGGTGGATTTTTAGGATCGTTTGGTGTATTTGAAATCGGTAATTACAGCATTGGAGATATAAAAGTTTATGATATTTATGACGCTGATGGCCAACTGACGGTTCACTTAGATCCGCCAAAACCAATTGCGGAGTATTTAAGTGTACCTCATTGGTTTTTTAGAGATTCTAATTTTTCCCCTGACTTCTTTACCAATTACCAAAAAGCTTTATTTTTTCTGGAAAAAGAAATGAAGATGACCGATTTTGCCGGTGGAATTTTACTGACAACTACAGCTGTTGAAAATATATTATATGCTTTTAATGATCTATATCTTCCTGATTTTAAAGAATATATTAATGCTAAAAACTTTTATTTAAAAACTCAGTTTTACGTTGAGAAAAAATTTTTCCCCGGATCAATTCAAAAAAAAACATTTTTATCTTCCCTTGTCAGACAAATCAAAAATAATATCAATACGGTTGATGTAAAAAATCTATTTTTTCAAATAAAAAAGTCGTTGGATGAAAAACAAATGGTAGTGTTTTTTGAAGATCAAAATTTTCAATCTCTTTTTGACTCTAACTTTTGGTCCGGACGGGTAATTGAGCCTAAATGTACACTATCGACTGATTGTATAACCGATTATATTTTTCCATATGATGCCAATCTCGGTGCTAATAAGGCTAATTTTTTTATAAATCGCTTTGTTAATCTAAAGATTAAGATCGATTCTCAAGGTCAAATTAGCCATCTTCTTTCCCTTCAGTATAAAAATGATTCTCCCGCAGAAATTTTCCCTACCGGCTACTATCGTAATTATTTTCAGATTCTTCTTCCAAAAAACTCTACTTTAAATCTTGTTACAAAAGACGGAGTTCAAGTAGAAAATATTGATCAAATAGATGATCAATATAAGCAAATTGGATTTCTCTTTGAGTTAGCTCCAGGAAAAACAACTGATATTAAAATCAGTTATCAATTAAATGAGCCAATAAAAACTGGACGAAATATTTATCAATTAGTTTTCCAAAAACAAACTGGAGCAAAGAATTCTGACCTAATACTGGAATTTGAATTAAATAATAGCATTTCCATCCTCAATCAAAATTTTTCTCCTATTGTTAAAGATAATCAAATCATCTATAATACGAACTTATTGACTGATAAAATATTTTTCATTGAGTTAACAAAGAATTAATGTTTTGTCATATTATTTTTATTAATAAATTTACTTAAATATATGAAAAAATCACTAAGTTCAACTGATAAAGTTTCTTTGAAGGCTGAGTTAAGAACTGTTTTTGGTAAAAAATTAAATAAAGTCCGAAAGCAGGGACTCGTTCCTAGTAATATTTTCGGCCCTGATTTTAAATCTAAATCTATCTCTGTTGTTTATAAAGATTTTGTAAAAATCTATAAAAAAGTTGGTGAAACAGGTGTCGTTTACCTTTCTTTGGATAAAGAAAATATTCCTGTTTTGATAAAATCTATCCAAAAACATCCGCTATCAAGCTTACTTCTTCATGTTGATTTTAGAAAAATTGACCTTTCTAAAAAGATTGAAGCCAATGTCCCAGTCAAGACTATTGGTGTTTCTGAAGCTGTTTCTCAAAAGGCCGGTATTCTTCTTATTCAATCCGAGACCTTATTAGTCGAGGCTTTGCCAGAAGATATTCCATCAAGTATTGAGATTGATATTGCTGTTATTAAAGAAATTGGCCAAGAAATTAAGGTCTCTGATCTTAAAAAATCAGATAAGTATGAAATAAAAACACCGGTTGAAAAAGTTATCCTTGGTGTCGTTGCCCATAAAGAAGAAAGCATTGTTCCAGAAACGGCCGTTGCCGCTCCTGAGATAATCACAGAAGCCGTCAAAGAGGGAGAAGAAGCACCGGCTACCGAAGGTGAAGTAAAGAAGGAAAAAACTGATAAAACTAAAGAGGCTGCCCCCGCTAAAAAAGAAGCTCAAGCAGCCCCTAAAAAATAAGGTTTAAAAAATAAATATATGACAATCATCAAAAGCGAATTTTCATTAGCTTTGAATCAGGTTGCCACCGAAAGGGGTATTTCTGCCGATGATGTTATCTCTTCAATTGAGCAAGCTATAATTGCCGCCTATAAAAAAGAATATTCTAAGGAAGAGGAAGAAGAAATTAAAGTCACCGTCAATAAAGATACAGGGGAAGCAAAAATATTTAAGGAGGATAAAGATATTACTCCACCTGGATTTGGAAGAATCGCCGCTCAAACCGCTAAACAGGTTATTTTACAAAAAATTAGAGAGGCTGAGAAAAAAACGGTTGCCTCCCATTATCTATCCCAAGTTGGAACACTCGTCAAAGGTCGTATCATTCGATATGATGGCTATAGTGCTTCAATTGATATTGGTAAGGCTGAAGCTATCCTACCTAAAGAAGAGCAGATGAATAATTATAAATATCAAGTTAATGATAATTTGATTGTCTATCTTAAAGAAATATCTAATGATAAATTTGATAATCCAAGAATTATTGTATCTCACTCTCATCCTAAATTAATTGAATAACTATTCAAACGTGAGGTACCAGAAATTGCTAATGGCACGATTGAAATTAAAAAAATTGTGCGAGAACCAGGTGAACGAGCTAAAATAGCCGTTACCTCCACTCAATCTGGCGTTGATCCGGTTGGAGCTTGTGTGGGTCAAAAGGGTGTAAGGGTTCAAACTGTGATTGATGAATTAGGAGGAATGGAAAAAATTGATATTATTCAGTGGAATAAAGATGAGAAATTATTTTTGATGGCTGCTTTATCTCCTGCCAAGATAACCTCGGTTGAAATTGATAAAACTGGAAAAAGAGCCAAAGTAACAGTTGAGGAAAAAGAAGCTCCACTCGCCATAGGACGAGGTGGAATTAATGTTAATTTAGCGTCTCGTTTGACCGAATTTGAGATTGACATCGTTCAAATTAAATCTGAAGAAACAGAAAAAACTGCTGAAATCACTCCTGAAAAGAAAGTTACTGAAGAAAAACCAAAAGCGTAATTTTATGAAAATTCGTCCTCCCATCGTTGCCATTCTCGGCCATGTTGATCACGGCAAAACTACCCTGCTTGATTTTATTAGAAAAAGCAATATTACTGATCGCGAATTTGGTGGCATAACTCAAAAAATTGGTGCCTATGAAATTACAACCGAATTTAAGGATTATAAAACCAATAAAATAACTTTCATTGATACTCCGGGACACGAAGCTTTTACTAAACTTAGAGCTCGCGGTGCTAATGTTGCTGATATTGCTCTACTTTTAATTGATGGAAAAGATTCGGTTATGCCACAAACTGAAGAATCAATTTCTCATATAAAAGCGGCTGGTATTCCATTTATTGTTGTGATTAATAAAATCGATCTCCCTGAAACAAATCCTGATAAAGTCAAGAATGATCTCCTAAAATATGAGGTGTTAACTGAAGGTAAGGGTGGAGACGTTCCAGTCGCTTTAGTTTCTGCTAAAACTGGCAAAGGCATCAATGAACTTCTAGAAACAATTCTTTTTATCGCTTCTGACTTAAAACTTGTATGCGATGAAAAAAACCCTGTTCAAGCGTATATTATTGAAACAAAAAAAGACCGCCGTGGAATTGTTGCAAGCGTCATAATTAAAGATGGTGCAATAAAAATTGCTGATACAGTCTATGTTAACGACCAAAAAATAAAGGTTAAGTCGCTAGTTAATGATCTTGGAAAAAATGTTATTCAAGTAATCCCTTCTAATCCATTTGAAATGACAGGTTTCAACGAAATGCCTGAAGTTGGTAGTATGATCAAACAACAAGTAGCTGTATCGACTACAACCGATTTACCCGCCGAAGCTTTGGCGAAGGCGGGCCCGTTAACTCTCGAGGACGTCTTGAAGGTAGAGGTAGTGGAAAAAAAACTTCCAGCTATAATAAAGGCTGATTCTCAAGGCAGTGTTGAAGCCATAAAAAATTCTTTAAAAGACAATACCAATCTTAATATTGTGCTTTTAGCCGTTGGCGAAATCAATAAGTCTGATATATTTTTAGCAAAAGCAACTAAATCAATTATTATTGGCTTTACAGTTAAAACCAGTAATGAGGCGGAAGATTTAGCAAAGCAAGAGAAAGTAATTATTAAAAGTTATAAGATCATCTATGAACTGCTAGACGAACTCAATGAAGTAGCTAATTTAATAAAAGAAAAGGAAGAAAAAGAAAAGAACTTAAAAGGTGAAGCTAAAATACTGGCAAACTTTATCATTGAGGGAGAAAAAATCTTTGGAGTTTCTGTTATAAAAGGTAAATTAAATTTAGGGGATGAAATAGAAGCCTTTAGAAAAAACAAACCTATAGGAAAAACTAAACTTGTATCTTTAAAGGTGCGAGCCAAAACGGTCAATGAAGTAAAAAAAGGCCAGGAAGCTGGGATGATATTCGGTCCTCCGCTTGACTTTTTGGTCGGTGATGTGGTAAAATCTATCCTATAAGAATATGGATAATACCCAAAATACCTTAGGCAGGATTCAAGAAATTACCACTAAGTGCCGTTCGGCGGTTATTATTATTCCTACTAATCCAACCGTCGATACAATTGCCGCTTCAACTTCACTATATTTAGCCTTAAGCAAATTGGGTAAAACCGTTTCTATCGCCTGTAGTCAAAAAGTTCAGTCAGATTTAGTTGCATCAGATAAAATTCAAAGTGTTATCGGTGCTGGTGGAGATAGCCTCACGATTTCTTTTCCTTATTCAGACGGAGCAATTGATAAAGTTGACTACAATATTCAAGGTCAATCTTTTAATTTAGTAGTTACTCCACGCCCAGGATTTCAAAAATTGAATCCTGATCAAGTTAATTTTTCTTATACCGGAGGTTTAGTCGATGTAATTTTTGTCATCGACTCCCCGACTTTGAATAGTTTAGGAACAATCTATACTGATAATCAAAATCAGTTTAATGGAAAAGATATTATTAATATTGATAGACATCTTACTAATGCCTATTTCGGCACAGTCAACCACGTCAATAAAACTGTTTCATCTATCTCTGAATTAATTTTATCTGTTATACAAACGTTAGGTATTGAGATTGATCGTGATATTGCCACAAATCTTTATGCTGGAGCGGCTGCATCAACTAATAATTTTACTTCTTATTCAACTAATGCCGATACCTTTGAACATATTGCTGTATTACTTAGATCTGGAGCTGTAAAAAAGGCTTTTAAAAAACCAGTTCCTGTTACTACTCAACCACCAACAATAAATAATTTTCAATCTCCTCAACCTCAGATAATCAACTCTATGCCTAGTCGCAATATGGAAGCACCAAAAGCCGGTCCGATTGAATCAATTGAAATTGATTCTGCCACTGAAAAACCACAAACCAGTCAAGAATGGCTAAAGCCAAAAATCTTCAAAGGCGGAGGATTGATATAAAATATGTTTGAAACTTTTAATAAAAAAGTTAAAGCTTTTGTCGTTGGATTCGGTGCTATTCCAAAATCCTATCGTGAAGGTATAAATAATGATGATTCTTTATATACCCTTGGAATCAGATTAAAGGGTAAAGAAATAATCAATAATAAACTAAGTTGGTTAAAAACTTTAGGATGTGCGTCGTTAGCAATACCTGTTGTTGGTGGCATCGCTTCGATAATTAAACTTTCTGCCCAACATGGTTATGAACTTATTCTACCGGCTTGTGCTACAGCTGTTGGGTTAACAGTTTTTGCAATCATTCATTCTCTAAGAAAAAAATAAATACCATAAATTGTTTATTATGGTTTGATAAATCAAACCACTTCATATTTGTTACACCCTAATGTTACGGTGTAATATTTGTCATCCTTGAAGAAGGGGATCCAATCTATAATCACATTTTTAAAAGGTATATTTCGTCTGGATTCCCGCCTCCGCGGGAATGACACTTTGTGTTAGAATTAATTCATGAATTTAACTGTAATTGTTTTTGCTTTTGGAATTTCTATTTTAATTATTCTCTTCTTCGTAAAATCCTGGCTAAATAAGCTCGAAGAAAAGACTACTCTTTCTTCTGATATCGTCGAATGGCTTAAAACCTCCAACCAATCTGTTGATCAAAAACTTTCTAAAAATCTGGAAATATTTGCCTCGGTCCAAAAATCAATCGGTGAGTTTTCCGAGATCGGCCGATCGATGAAAGAATTACAGGAATATCTTACTTCCCCAAAACTTCGAGGCAACATCGGTGAACATGTTTTAAAAGAACTATTGGCTCAAAACTTTCCCAAATCTTCCTATAAACTTCAATATCATTTTAAAACCGGATCAATTGTTGATGCGGTTCTTATCACTTCCCAGGGATTAATTCCGATTGATTCAAAATTTCCGATCGATACTTTCAAAAAAATTGCCAGAGCAACCAATAAAGACGAAATTGCCATAATTAAAAAAGATTTTGAACGGGATGTCAAAAAACACGTTGATGATATTTCCAGAAAATATATATTAGCCGAAGAAAAAACAGTTGATTATGCCCTAATGTATATTCCCTCAGAAAGTGTTTACTATGAATTAATCAATAGCGAAACCGTCTTCGACTATGCCGGACAAAATCGTGTCCTACCGGTCTCTCCAATGAGTTTTTACGCCTATATTAAAGCCATTCTGATCTCGTTTGAAGGCGAAAAAATTGAAACTAAAGCTAAA
>CAYIMI010000005.1:1876-18253 GCA_964364445.1 uncultured Gammaproteobacteria bacterium | reverse complement strand
ACTTCTGAATTAGGCAATAAAATAATAAAAAATATTTAAAAAAATTAATTACGTTTGCAAAATAAAAAATATTTTGCTATTATGTTTTCTTATCTATGAAAAATAAAATGTCTATTGAACTCGTCGTCCTCATTATCCCCTCAAGGGGTGAGGATGCTTAATGAGTCAAAAAGACTAAGCGACCCGCCCCAAAGAAGGGCGGTTTTTTTTATATAAAATATGACTAACTCAATGCTTGACCATACAAACTTTCATTCAACCGACTACGTCTTATCTGATGGCACAAGAAATTCTAATGTTTCAGTTATTAAAGAAATGATGTATCTGACTGGTCTGGAAATAAAGAAAGGAAAGGATGTTATTTCACTTTCTGTTGGTATTCCTTTTTACAAAATGCCTGAGCAGATCAGAAAACATGTTTCAAAAGCATTAAATGAAAAAATCAATATTGATAAATATACTTTTTTAACTGGAATGCCAGAATTAAGACAAGCGATCGTCAAAGATATTAAAAACAAATTAGAGATAGAGGCCACTGAAGAAGAAATACTAGTCACTCCTGGCAGTATGGGAGCACTTATGTACACGATGACTGCAATCTTAAATAAAGGAGACGAAATTATATTATTTTCTCCTTACTTTTCTTCACATGTTGAACAAATAAAGTTATCAGAAGGCGTTCCGGTGGCAATTCCCCTCATCCCACCCAAAGATAAAAATGATGCTTATAGAATAGATCTGAAAGCAGTCAAAAAAAAGATTTCCAAAAAAACAAAGGCAGTTTTAATATGTAACCCAGCCAATCCAACAGGGGCTGTTTTATTGAAACGGGATCTTGTTGCCCTAGCAAAGATCATCAAACAAAATGGTATTTTTTTAATTACCGACGAAGTTTATGATTTTCTTGTTTACGATAATCGTGAATATTTTAACATCGCTTCGATTAAAGAACTGTGGCCAAAAGTAATCCGTTGCTGGTCTTTTTCAAAAAAATACGGTATGACCGGTTGGCGACTTGGGTATCTTCATACAAATAAAGAATTATTAAAACATATTTTAAAGATCCACGACGCCACTATTGTTTGTGCTCCTCATATTGCTCAAGAGGCAGGACTGGCCGCCCTATCAGAAAATATTGATAAATCAATAAATGCCAATAAAAAAGCACTCGAAAAAAACCGCAATTTGATCTGCGAGAGACTTGATAAATTACCCAATTTATTTTCTTATATAAGACCCCATGGGGCCTACTATATACTGCCAAAATATCATCTAAAAATAGGCAGTATTGAATTTTCCAAAAAATTACTATATGAAGCTGGAGTGGCCGTTGTCCCCGGAATCGGATTTGGCTCCGAAAGTGATAATGCTGTGCGAATGTCTTTTGGAGGAACACCTAAAGAAATAAATATGGCTTTCGACCGAATAGAAAAATGGTGGAAAAATTTTCAAAAAATATGAATTTAGATAAACTAAAAGCTAAAAGAGTTAAAGTTATGGAATATAGTGCCTTAAGTGAACTGCTTAGGGTAACTGCAAAACCGGAAATAATTTCTTTGGCCGGCGGACTTCCAGCTCCAGAAAGTTTTCCGTTAAAAGTAATTAAAGAGCTTAATGATCTTATCTTAAAAAAACACGGAAGTTTATCTTTGCAATACGGTCCAACTAATGGAGCAAGAATTTTGAGGGAAGAGATTGTCAAATGGTTGAAAGAACGTCATATGAAAGTTACCGCTGACAATGTGGGAATTACTTCCGGAAGCCAAGGAGGACTTGATACTTTAGGAAAAATATTTATTGATGAAGGAGATATGATCGCGGTCGAATCACCAACTTACATAGGTGCAGTAGATGCTTTTGCCCCTTATGGTCCATCTTACGCTCAAATAAAAACCGATGATGATGGAGTGATTCCGGAATCATTGGAAAAGATACTAAAAACAAAAAAAATAAAGTTTGTTTATCTCGTTCCAACATTCCAAAATCCAACTGGAAAAACCATTCCAAAGGAAAGAAGAAAAAAAATTGCTCAATTAATAAAAAAGTTTGACGTTTTACTTATCGAAGATGATCCTTACAATAGTCTTCGTTATCGAGGAATCCCTCTTGACCCAATACAGACGATGGCTCCTGATAATACTGTTTATCTTTGTACTTTTTCAAAAGTATTAGCTCCCGGCCTTCGTATCGGTTTTTACGCCGCTCCTCTTAAAATAGCTTCTCTGATGGTGGTCGCTAAACAGTCAGTCGATCTCCATACCTCAAACTATGGACAATATTTGGCCGCCGAATACCTCCAGACCGGACACTTAAAAAAACATTTGCCAAATATTTTAAATATCTATCGGTCCCGTTTGGAAGCAATGTTTAGGGCTCTAGAAAAATATTTTCCAAAGTCTTTTCGCTTTACTCGCCCTGAAGGAGGGATGTTTGTTTGGATAACCGGACCAAAAGATTTTGATGCTCTAAAAATCTACTGGAAAACGATTAAAAATAATGTTGCTTTTGTCCCAGGGACCTATTTTTTCGTTAAAAAAGGTGATGGAAAAAATACCATGCGTTTAAACTTTACCAATATCAACGAAAAACAAATCGATCAAGCCGTCAAAATTTTGTCCGAAGTTATTAAAAAAAACATATGATAAAAAAAGAAATTACCGGTTCAGAAATTTTCATCAAATCACTTCTTGAAGAAAAAGTGGATGTAATTTTTGGCTACCCAGGTGGAGCCAATATGCCAATCTACGATGCTTTATATTTTTATGAAAAAAAATTGCGTCATATCCTTGTCCGTCATGAACAAGGAGCTACTCACGCGGCCGAAGGTTACGCAAGAATAACTGGTCGACCGGGGGTTTGTTTAGCAACGTCCGGACCTGGTGCCACTAACTTAGTGACAGGTATTGCTGATGCAATGATGGACTCGACTCCGATAGTTTGTTTTACCGGTCAAGTGGCCGCAGAATTTTTAGGATCCGACGCTTTCCAGGAGACTGACGTCCTGGGAATCACGACTCCAATCACCAAGTGGAACTGCCAGGTAACCAGGGCTGCGGAAATTCCCGAAGCGGTTGCCAAGGCTTTTTATATTGCTACTCATGGACGTCCCGGACCAGTCGTTGTTGATATTACAAAAAATGCCCAGTTTGAAAAAACGGAATTTAAATACCCAAAGAATTTTTTTATTGAAAAATTGAAAAATTTAAATAAATTTTATAAAGAGGAAATCAAAAAAGCCGCTAAAATTATTAATCAATCCAGGTCCCCATTAATGTTGGTTGGGCACGGGGTTTTAATATCAAAAGCTCAACAAGAAGTAAAAAAAGTTATGGAAATTTCTGGAATACCGGCCGCCTCTACCCTTCATGGTCTATCAGCTGTTTCGCCAGACCATCCGCTTTACGTTGGAATGCTTGGGATGCATGGTAACTACTCACCAAATAAATTGACCAACTCTACTGACTTAATTTTAGCCGTCGGAATGCGTTTTGACGACCGGGTTACCGGTAAACTATCAAAATATGCGCCCGGTGCCAAAGTTATTCATATTGACATTGATGCTAGTGAACATCAAAAAAATGTTCCTACAACTGTATCTTTAATCGGTGATGCAAAAAACGTTTTACAAGCTTTAATCCCCCATCTGAAAAAAAATAACCATAAAAAATGGATTAACCAATTCAAAAATTTAGACGATCAAGAAAAACAGGCCTCAAAGAAAAGAAGGTCTGAAAATGGCGGAAAAATTCACATGGATCAAGTTGTTGCTCTACTGTCAAAAAAAACCAAAGGCCAGGCGGTTATTGTCTCCGATGTTGGACAAAACCAAATGTTTGCCGCCCGCTATTATGATTTTCGAGTGGCCAACGGCTACATTACCTCCGGAGGTCTCGGAACAATGGGATTTGCTGTCCCAGCCGCTATTGGAGTTAAGATAGGAGTGCCTGAAAAAATGGTTATTGCTATTGCCGGTGACGGCGGATTCCAGATGACTATTCAGGAACTGGGCACGATCATGCAGGAAAAATTACCGATAAAAATTTTGCTTTTGAATAATGAATATTTGGGAATGGTCCGTCAGTGGCAACAATTATTTTTTGAGAAAAGATATTCTTTTACAAAATTGGACGATCCTGATTTTATTGCAATTTCTAAAGCTTATAAAATTTCTGCTGAAAAAATTGAAAAAATAGAATTATTAGATCAAGCATTAGATAAATTTATTAAAAATAAAGGTCCTTGTTTATTAGAAGTTAAAGTTGTCAAGGAAGATAATATCTTCCCAATGGTGCCGACCGGAGCCTCAGTCGCCGATGTTCGACTGAAATAATTATGTTATACACAGTTGATATAAAAGTTGAAAATAAATCGGGAGTTCTTTATCGAATTACTGGATTACTGGCCAAAAGAAAGATAAACATTGAGAGAATTAATGTTTACGTGATAAAAAATACTGGTTTTTCCAATATTTTCTTTACAGCCGATATTGAAGATCGGATCATTTCAACAATTGTTAAACAAATCGATAGAATAATTGAAGTTGTTGAAATAAAATATCATCCTATTAAAAATTTAAAAAAATAAATCTTATGATCAATGTAAAAACAATCGATGAGGCGGCAAATAAACTGGAAGGAGTGGTTAAAAAAACTCCTCTACAATTTAACGAACGGCTCTCAAAAATATACGGGGCCAAGATATATTTTAAACGGGAAGACCTACAGGAAATCCGCTCTTATAAAATCCGTGGTGCATTTAACAAGATGGTTCACTTGACCAAAAAAGAAAAAAATCAAGGAGTGGTAACTGCTTCTGCCGGAAATCATGCTCAAGGTGTGGCCTTGTCTTGCACAAAATTGAAAATCAAAGGTACAATTTTCATGCCGATTGTTACTCCAACTCAAAAAATTGAACGAGTCAAATATTTTGGAGATGGTTACGTACAGATAAAATTGGTTGGACAAACATATGACGAAAGTACTAAAGCTGCTAAGGAATATTCACATGCAACTAGGACTATTTATATCCCTGCCTTTGATGATGAATTTGTTATCTCCGGACAAGGAACAGTTGGTAAAGAAATTTTTGATGAACTAAAAAATAAAGTCGACTATGTTTTGGCTCCAATCGGTGGCGGCGGATTAATTTCTGGAATTTCAGCTTACTTAAAAGAAAAAAATAAAAATACAAAAATTATTGGTATAGAGCCAACCGGGGCCGCTTCTATGTCACAATCCATAAGATTAGGAAAAGTAACTCCACTTAAATCCATCGACACTTTTTGCGACGGTGTTGCCGTTAAAACCCCCGGACAGATTACTTTTTCCATTTGTAAAAAATTAGTTGAAACAGTTCAAATTGTCAATGAAGGTCAAGTGGCCAAAACCGTTATTGATCTTTATCAGAACGAAGGAATTGTAGCAGAAACTTCAGGGGCTTTATCAATTTCTGCTCTTGAAAATATTAAGGAAAAAATAAAAAATAAGACCATCGTTTGTATTGTTTCCGGAGGCAACAATGACCTTTTAAGATATCCGGAAATATTAGAAAGAAGTTTGGTTTATCAAGGTAAAAAATATTATTTTTTGATTGATTTTGCCCAAAAACCTGGTCAGTTAAAAAAATTTGTCAATCATGTTTTGAGTCCGACTGACGACATTGTCCTTTTTGAATATGTTAAAAAAAATAATAAAGAAAAAGGTCCAGCCCTTGTAGGATTGGAGTTCAAAGACCCGCATCATCTGCAACCTGTTCTAGACAGATTGAAGGAGTTTGGATTTAATTATAAAATTCTTGATGATACAGAATTATTATATTCATATTTGATATGAAAAATAAAAATTGTGATTGTGGTGATTGTTCCTGCAGTAAACGCAGTAATCTTTTAGTTGGGAAGAAAGGCGAAGCTGATTGGTTAAAAAGAGCCCCAGCAAGAGCCATGATGCGGGCCGTTGGATTTAAAACCGAAGATTTTAAAAAACCTTTGGTTGCAGTTGCCTGTCCTTATACCAACATAACTCCTTGCAACGCCCATATCCAAGATCTTGGTGAAATTGCTTTGAGCGAAATTGAAAAACAAAATGGTAAGGGAATTATTTTTGGTACCCCTGTTGTTACTGACGGCGAATCAATGGGAATGGAAGGAATGAAATATTCACTTGTCAGTCGTGATTTAATCGCCGACTGCATTGAAATGATGACTGAGGCTTATGTAACAGATGCTTCTTTTACCTTAGCTGGTTGTGATAAAACTATTCCCGGAGCATTAATGCCTATTTTTAGAAATAATTTAATCGGAATAACTTTGTATGGCGGGTCAATTCTTCCCGGACGTTCAAAAAATAAAGATCTCAATATTGTCTCTGTTTTTGAAGCGGTTGGAAAAATTTCTTCAGGAAAAATTAACGAAAAAGAATTTGATGAGATCGAAAAAAAAGCTTGCCCTGGTTGTGGGGCTTGTGGAGGAATGTATACAGCAAACACAATGGCCGCCGCTATTGAAGCCATGGGAATGAGCCTGCCTGGCAGTGCCGCTCATCCAGCCGTTGATTATAAAAATAATATTTCTCAAGAAAAAAAACAGGATATTATTGATTCTGTAAAAGCTCTTTTTAATTTAATAAAAAATAATATTCATTCACGTGATATTGTCACAAAAAAATCTTTTGAAAATGCTATTGCGGTTGTTATGGCTCTTGGTGGATCAACCAATGCTGTCCTTCATCTACTAGCCTTAGCTCATGAAGCAGGGATTGATTTGAAAATTGATGATTTTAATAAAATTGCTAAACAAGTTCCACTCGTTGGAAACTTTAGTCCATTTGGTAAATACATGATGACTCACCTAAACCAAATCGGGGGTATCCCTATGGTCATGAAGATGTTGCTTGACGCCAATTTAATTCATGGAGATTGCCTTACAGTCACCGGAAAAACAGTTGCAGAAAATTTAAGAAGCGCTCCGAAAAGACCAAAGAATCAAGATGTTATTTTTAACTTAGAAAAACCGTTGGCTCCACCTGAGCAACATATAATAATATTACGTGGAAATCTTTCTCCTGAAGGTTGCGTAATTAAACTAAGTGGTAAAGAATTAAAAAAATTTGAAGGACCAGCTAAAGTTTTTGAATGTGAGGAAGATGCCCTGGATGCAATTTTAGATGATCGAATTAATAAAGGCGATGTAATTGTTATTCGTTATGAAGGACCAAAAGGTGGACCTGGAATGAGAGAAATGCTCTCCCCTTCATCGGCTTTAATTGGTAAAGGTTTAGGTAATGATGTAGCCCTGATTACAGATGGGAGGTTTTCCGGAGGCACTCATGGGATTATGATTGGTCATATCTCGCCTGAAGCAGCCGTTGGCGGACCAATTGCAGTTGTTAAAAATAATGATTTAATTTTTATTAACTTAAACAAAAAAACGATTGACTTAAAAATCAATCAAAAAGAAATAAAAAAAAGACTAAATAACTTAAAAGTAGAAGAATTAAAATATAATAGAGGTGTTTTAGCTAAATATGCTAAACTTGTTTCATCCGCCTCATTAGGCGCTATTACCAGTTAATAATTTATTATGAATACAATAAAAATTGTTTCAACAGAAAAAGCCCCGGCCGTGGTTGGACCTTATTCTCAAGCGTTAGAAGTTAATAATTTTATTTTTTGTTCCGGACAAATTGGGATTGACCCAAAAACAAATACGCTTGTTGAGGGAATTGAAAAACAAACAACTCAAGTTCTAAAAAATTTAGAAATTGTTTTACTATCTGCGGGATCAAAGTTAAATAAAGTTGTAAAAACTACCATCTATTTAAAGAGTATGGCTGATTATGTTTTGGTTAACCAAATTTATGGAAGTTTCTTTAAAGAGAATAAACCGGCAAGAGCTACTGTAGAAGTTTCTAGGCTGCCAAAAGATGCTCTAATCGAGATTGACGCAATTGCATCTTTGTAATATTTATAAATTTTATAATCTTTATATTTTCCTATGGCCAAGATTAATTTTGGAGGAGTGTTAGAAAATGTTGCTACTAGAAAAGAATTTCCTTTAAAAAAAGCTCGAGAAATTCTTAAAAATGAAACAATTGCCGTCATCGGTTATGGAGTTCAAGGTCCAGCCCAAGCCCTAAATCTTAGAGATAATGGATTTAATGTCATCGTTGGTCAACGCAAACCTTCAAAATCTTGGGATAAGGCCGTCAAAGATGACTGGAAACCGGGAAAAACTTTATTTGAAGTTGAAGAAGCTGTCCAAAAAAGTACTATCATCTCCTATCTCCTATCTGACGCTGGCCAAATTTCTAGTTGGCCCGTTGTCAAAAAAAACTTGAGTTCAGGAAAAGCTTTATACTTTTCTCACGGATTTGGAATTACTTTTTTAAAAGAAACCGGAATAATTCCTCCAAAAAATATTGACGTTATCCTAATTGCTCCAAAAGGATCGGGAAGAACTGTCAGAAAATTATTTTTAGAAGGAAAAGGTATTAATGCTTCCTACGCAATTTTTCAGGACGCAACAAAAAAAGCAAAAGATAGAGTCATCGCCATGGGAATTGGAATTGGAGCTGGATATTTGTTTGAAACGACTTTTAAAAAAGAAGTCTATTCTGACTTAACCGGCGAAAGAGGAGTTTTGATGGGAGCAATTGCCGGAATCATGGAAGCCCAATACAGCCTTCTTCGAAAGAAAGGTCACTCTCCATCAGAAGCTTTCAATGAAACGGTTGAGGAATTAACACAAAGTTTGATTCCTTTGATTGCTGAAAATGGTATGGACTGGATGTACGCCAACTGTTCAACTACGGCCCAACGTGGAGCCCTCGATTGGAAAGGTGAATTCAGAAAAGCGGTCGAGCCGGTTTTCAAAAAATTATACGAATCGGTTGCCTCAGGAAAAGAAGCAAAAATTGTTATAAAGGCTAATAGCAAGCCTGATTATCGAATCAAGCTTGAGAAAGAATTGAAGACGATACATGAGTCGGAAATGTGGAAAACAGGAGCTAAGGTAAGGGAGCTTAGGCCTGAAAAAACTAAATAATTTTCTTTTCTTTAAAACTAAAGTACCCGTTTTTGGTAATAATTAAATGGTCGGCAACTTCTATACCTAATAATTTCCCTGCTTTAATTAAATTTTGAGTAACGGTAAGATCGTCTTCGGATGGTTTCAACTCTCCTGACGGGTGATTGTGACAGATAATAATTAAGGCAGCATGATTTTTTATAGCCGCTTCAAAGGTCTCTCTAGGATGAATTAAACTGGAGTTTAACGTTCCGATTGAAATAATGTCAATGTTAATTATTTTATTACGATTATCTAAAGAAACGACCATAAAATATTCTTTGTGAAAATTAATGATTTTCTCTTTTAATAGCGGATAAAGATCTTTTGGTGTTTTAATAATCACACTTTTATTTTCATTTAAACTTTCCTCTTTGACTAAGCGTTTAGAAATTTCAAAACAGGCTTTGATTTGACAGGCTTTGGCCAAACCTAAACCTTTGATTTTTATTAATTCCTCAATTGACGCTTCAGAAAGCTTGTCAAGTGAACCAAAAGTAGTAATTAATTTTTGAGACATACTGGTGACTGACTCGCCCTTAACTCCACGACCAAAGATTAAAGATAATAATTCTTGAAGAGATAAAGACTCAACGCCGTGTTTAACTAGGCGTTCCCGTGGACGTTCGTCCGCAGGTAGATCGTGCAGAGTATAAGACTTCATTCAAACAGAATATTAAAAGGTATTATTATAGTCAACCGCTTATAACCTACAAAGTATGGAAATAGGGCGTAGAAACGAGATAAAAACGACGAAAGACATACTATTTATAAATTCCCTGTCTATGGCCAACGTCGATGACTAAAATAAACATCTGTTTTTTCTCTATCTGATAAATAATCCTATAGGGCCAAACCTTGTAGTTATAGCACCCGTAGTATTCCCCAAGCATTTTTTTACCAACAAAGGGATTATTTGACAATATCGAAAAGGCAGAAAGAATTCGATAATAATCAGCTTTTGGTAATTTTTCGAGTTGTTTTTCGGCTCTTGGTTTTACCGCTACTTGAAACTTCATATTTATTTGTGGATTTATCATGAAAAACAAATCCTTCTCTTCCCAGAAGATCTTCTAATGTTGTCCAATTTTTATACTCACCTGTTTTGATCGCTTTCTCTGTTTCTTCCATATTTTTTTTCAAATCAGGAAATTCCATTACAACTTCTATTGTTTCTTTCCAAGATTCAAACTCCTCAAGAGACATAATGATAACTGTTGACTTGCCATTTTCTGTCAAAGCATAAGATCGTCCCGGTGTCTGGACATCTTTAGCGATTTGAAAAAGTCTTTTTCTCGCTTCGGTGATAGAAATAGTTGTTGTTTGATCCATATGTGTACATATTAACGTACGCTCAAGAAGATGTCAAGAAGTAAGAAAGATTAATCCTCAGTAATAGATTAATTTAATCTGTCTTAAATTTTTTGTTGATTCAACACCACCTTTTTCATGAGTCTTTATTCTTAATTTTAGATCAGAAGAATAGCCAACGTAATAGCTTTCTTTATTAAATTTGGTTTAAACTCGAGAGGAAATCAATTCTTGTTAAAACATCAATGGGCTTTCCTTTTTTATCTGCTACTATTACCATTTCTTTGTTAGTCAATGCCAAAGCAAGGGTTTGTACTGACATATCTTCTGAAATTTGAATAAAATCTCTATCCATAATTTCAGAAACAGTTACAGGAACCTTGGATTTTCCAAATAGGCTACGTATAAGAATCCGCTCACTGATTGTTCCCACAACTTTCTTATTTTCAAGTACTGGTATTTGAGATATTTGATATCTACGCATTAAATCTATTGCTATTTGAGGTGAAGCAGAATATGGTAAAGAAATAAAATGTAATTTTTTGTTAAGTAAAGGTTTTATAGTATCTTCCACCTCATCCAAAAAACCAAAATCTCTCATCCAATCATTGTTATAAAATTTGGTCAAATAATTTTTACCACTATCTGGTAAGATCACCACGATTAATCCCTTTTTTAGTTTTTTTGCTACTTTTTGAGCAGCAAAAAGTGCCATTCCTGAAGAACCGCCGGCTAAAATACCTTCTTTCTGAGCTAAATCTCTTGCAGTCAAAAAACAATCCTTATCCGAAACAGCAATAATATCATCAACCACAGAAAAATCCATGATTCTAGGTAAAAAGTCTTCCCCTACACCTTCAACTTTATATGTCTTAAAAAGTTTAAGTAATTTTCCGCTTTTAAAATATTCAAAATAGACTGATCCTACTGGATCAACCCCAATGATTTTAATTTTAGGATTTTTTTCTTTGAGATATTTTCCTATACCAGAAATTGTGCCTCCTGTTCCTATACTAATTACGACATGAGTAACTTTTCCTTCTGTTTGTTTCCAAATTTCTGGTCCGGTTGTCTTATAATGTGCTTCTGGGTTAGCCGAATTAATATATTGATCTAATTTATACGCATTCGGTTGATCGGCCAACTTGTCTGACACTTTATAATAGCTTCTTGGATCTTCAGGAGATACTGCAGTGGGAGTAATTACCACTTTTGCTCCGTAAGCACGAAGTAAATTTCTCTTTTCCTCGCTCATCTTATCCGGCATGACGAATACAGTTTTATACCCTTTTATTGCCGCCACAAGTGCTAATCCTACTCCCGTATTACCAGAAGTTGGCTCAACAATAGTCCCATCTTTTTTTAATTTTCCTTCTTTTTCTGCTTTTTCAACCATAAGTGGTGCAATTCTGTCTTTGATACTTCCTCCAGGATTTAAAAATTCTGATTTTATCAGCATTAAAACTTTTGGGTTGGGATTTAGTTTATTAATCTTTATTAAGGGAGTGTTTCCTATAACTTCAAGAATACTGTTATAATACATAGAATATTTTGATTATTTTCTTAGCCTAGCTTCTAACAAAGTAACAATATGCCCCATATCTTCACCTTTTCTTGATCTTTTTAATGCTTCTGTAGCACTAATTCTTAGAGGCTTTAGTGTTTTTATTAGGTTTTCTACATTTTTTATATGTTTATTTTTGAGAAGTTTTATTGCCTGCTTATAAGGATAATAGGTAAAAATTATTCCGTTTTTTTCATTTTGAGAATATCCTGGGATAGTATCTTTAATCTCTGTTTGTTTTTTGAATCCAAAATATAAAACATCGTAGTCATAACCTGCCATATCAAATAACTGATCGATTATTTTTATTGGAAACCTCGCTCCTAAATTGATTACAACTATTCCATTCTGTGTGAGATGATCTTTCGCTTGTTGTAGAAATTTATATTGGAGTGCCAATAGATGTTTGTTAATTTTTTCAGGAACTCCATTCACTAATCCAAGGTCAAAAAAAGTAGATGCTGTAATCCCATCCAACAATTGATTTTTTCGATCGGACTTTATTGGGATATTAGGTATATTAGCGTAGATAATATCAGCTTTGTTGTCTCCTAAAGGATCGCAAAGATTGCCAACAACAAAACTTACTGGTATTTTTTTGCCCGTTTTTTGATATCGGGCAACATTTTTTTTTGCGCTTTTAATTGCAGCTGGTACTAAATCTGTGACGATGACTTTTTTTGGACTTAAAATTTCCATTGCTCCGATCGCATCAATCCCGGGACCTGTTGCAATTATTATTAAATTGTTTACTTTTATACCACGATCTCTTAGTACTCTAAATCCATTGAAGGTATAATAAAGCCAGTGATTTTGAGGGTCTTTTATATTAGATATATAAGATACCTCATCATCAGTTATTAAAATAGGGGCCCCAACATAACCGTTTAATAAGGAAACAATATCAATGAGTTGTTTTTTCATCTGAGTAATATCGTCGATAACGCCTGATCGTGTGTTGCGGTATTAATACCTTGAAAAGAAAATCTGGTTGTCTGAAATTTGGCAGGTGGATATATAAACTGTCTTAAACCCTTTGTTGTTCGAGCTAATATTCTAGTACTATCACCGTCTTTACAATTAGCATCAAGATTATTGAAAATATCCTGTTTAGGTTGAGCTAATACTCCCACAAGAATAACTGAATGCCAGCTTGGATCAAATGACTGACCCTCAGCAGTGTGGACACGAATTTGATCCTCATATCCTAATTGTCTTATAACTTTTCTTGAAGTTTCAGCCTTTTCATCATAATGTTCAACGCAGTCAACCTGACATCCTGTTTGTCTGGCATATTCTATTGCGGTAATAGGAAATGGTCCACTTCCAAGAAAAAGGACTTTGTCGTCTTTATTTATTCCAGCGAGTCTTACTTCATTTGCCGCTAAATTAAAATAACGATTCAAATAATTAGCGGTAACATTACTACCATCTAAATGATTTGTTATATTTGGACTTTGTAATATCTGACGAACAAATGCCTCTTCCAACAAAGTTTCGTAGGGGATATAAAGACCTTGAGAAATACTTAGAACATCATTTGATCTTGCTTGTTTAACGATTCCTTCCTGCTCTTTAATTGTTGTAAAATCCGACAAAAGTAGGTGGTCAAGCTCTATAATTGCTTGATGATTCATGCGTGGGCCATTGTCAGTTGCTTCTTGAAGTCTAGATACTCCTTCATTTATTTGAGCAGCAACACGAAGGGTGATGTTTTTCTGCAAACGTTCTTCTGAGAGTAATCGTGAAGATGATTCGTCTCTATTTTCTGTGTTATATGCCATATCTTTTTAATTAAAAAAACTATTTACTATCATTAAAAATTAAGCTAATATATAACATGTTAATAGTAGTTTGTCAAGTCGCAACTATAAAAATCAAACTTTTAATATAACTAATAATGAAAAAGTCAAATGATATAAAAATAATAACTTTTGACTGTTATGGTACTCTGATTGATTGGGATAGGGGTATTAGAGAGTTTTTTGTAGAAATACTTTCTGACAAAAATCAAAAACTTATTGATAAAATAATAAAGCGTTGGGAAATAATTCAATTTCACCTCATTAAAGAAAAACATCTTTCGTATGAAGAATTACTTAATAAAAGTTTTACACAAACGTTTGGTGAATTAGATTTATATATTAAAGCTAATTTAGGAAAAAAACTATTAGATAAAATTGTAGATTTTAACTCCTTTTCAGATGTTTTTCCAGTTTTATCATATCTTAAAAAACATTATAAACTTGTGATTATATCCAATGGACCATATAAAATATTGACAAAGAACGCTCAAAGAATGGGTATTAAATTTGATCAAATTATTTCAGGAGAAAAAATTGGTTTTTACAAACCAGCTACTGAAGTTTTTCAAAATGCTTTAAAACAGATGAATATATCGGCTTCTCATATTCTTCATGTGGCCGCTGGATATAAGTATGATGTTATTCCTGCAAAAACTTTAGGAATTAAAATTATTTGGGTGAACAGAAAGAAGATAAAGATTCAGGAAGATATCGCACCTGATTATGAAATGTCAGATCTAACTTCTTTACCATCAATACTCGGCCTTATCTGAAAGATGTTAAAAAATACTTGTGGACCCGAGGGGAATTGAACCCCTTTCTCCTCCATGCCATGGAGATATACTACCGGTGTACTACGGGCCCTTCGACTCCGCTCAGGGTAAACCCTTATATTCTACCATCTACTGTCCAATTTTAGTTATACTAAATTTATGGAACAACATGCAATCCCTCGACAGATTACCAGCTTTGAATTCAAATTGATCGGATTTTTGACGATTAAGCAATTTATTTACTTACTTATTTCTATCCCTACCGGAATACTAATTTTTTATATCTTTCCTATTCCGATTCTAAATATACTTCTTGGAATAATAGTTGGGTCAATTGGAGTCGCCTTTGCTTTTGTCCCAATTAATGATCGCCCAATGGAAGTTTGGGTAAGGAATCTAATAAAAAGATTGTCTTCTCCAACCCAATACTTTTTTAAAAAACAAAATCCAGCTATTTATTTTTTAAAAAATTTAGTTTTTACCGATGATCCCCACCGAGTCATATCTCATATTGACTCTCAACAAAAGTTGTCAAAATATCTCAATACTAAGACTCCGACCAATAACAGAAATCGAAATCAGGAAATTAGCAACCTTTTTACCGATTCATTTGCTTCCTTATTAGGCAAAAAACACAAACCTCAACCTTCTACGGTCAAAGAGTCATCATCTATCATCAATCATCCATCATCTAGTATTAAGGCTCCCTTTCTCACAGGAATAATAAAAAACTACAAACAAACTGCTTTGACAGGAATTCTTATTTATATAAAAAAAGATCTTACTGGCGACCCAATTAGAATATTAAAAACTAATTCTCATGGAATTTTTGCCACTTATAATCCCCTTCCTCCATCTGAATATTCTTTTGAAGTTAAAGATCCCAAAGGAAATTTCTTTTTTGATACAATGAAAGTTAGGGTAGAAAATGTCAATGAAAAGCCCGTTGAAATTATTTCAAAAGAGCTCATATAATATATGCCAACCACTAAACCAACATCGCCAGTTAAGGCTTCAACTCAATCTTTCATTGAAATAGAGGAAATAAAAGATGATGTTGTTTTAATGAAAGATTTTTCTGCTGCAGCAGTTATTGAGGTTGGGGCAGTCAACTTTTGGTTATTATCTACTGAAGAACAGTCTTCAATGATCTATGCCTATTCTGAACTATTGAATTCTTTATCTTTTCCAATCCAAATTCTTATTCTCTCAAAAAAAATTGACGTTTCAACATATCTCGATTATCTTGAAGACAAAATAAATAAACAAACTGCTGATATCCTAAAAAAAAGAATGGTAGGATATCGAGAATTTATCAAAAGCGTCATCAAAATAAATACAGTTTTGGAAAAGCGCTTTTTTTTTGTTGTTCCTTTTTCCCCGCTTGAAATGGGAATTTCTGGAGCTAACCCTGGGTCATTAAATAAAGAATATGTATTTACTCGAGCCAAAACCGCCCTTTATCCAAAACGTGATAATCTGCTTCGATTAATTACAAAGATCGGTCTAAAGGGAACTATTTTACAACGTCAAGAGTTAACCGAACTTTATTATAACCTTTATAATCCTTCGGCTACTGGTCGAAGACTGGCACCAATTGAAAGCTATACTGATGTCATTATGAGTCAAAGTTAAAAGTGACTGTGTCATCCCCTTGAAGAAGGGGATCCAGTCGATAATTACATTTTAAAATGTTCTAATAGTCTGGATTCCCGCCTCCGCGGGAATGACAAACATTAAATATGTTCAACCTATTTGGCAATTCCAAAACCAATCAAGCTCCAACCAGCAATCTTAAGTCTGTTGGTGGTGGTAATATGGCTGATTTTTTGGCGGCTGGGTCAGTCTCAACCAAAGATTTAA
>CAYIMI010000005.1:0-1776 GCA_964364445.1 uncultured Gammaproteobacteria bacterium | reverse complement strand
GGTGGTAATATGGCTGATTTTTTGGCGGCTGGGTCAGTCTCAACCAAAGATTTAATAGCACCTTCTTATGTTGAGGTAGATTTTAATAGCTTAAAAATTGATGAAAAATTCTACCGAACTCTATATGTTGTTGGCTATCCGCGCTATGTTTCCCCAAACTGGCTTTATTCATTAATCACTTTTGACCATCCCCTCTATATTTCTATGTATATCTATCCAACTGAGTCTAAGAATATTCTTGATGATATGAAAAGAAAAATTGCCGAAATGGAAGCAACTATTGAAGGTGATATAAAAGCCGGAAAAGTGGTTGATCCAACCGTTCAAGTAGCATTGGATGACGCTCTTTCCCTCCAGGCAGAACTGGCAAAAGGATCGGAGAGATTTTTTCAATTTGGGCTTTACGTCACCATTCCAGCTGATTCACTGGAAGAACTAAATAGGGTAACCAAAGAGATCGATTCAGTTTTATCATCACTTTTGATTACCTCGCGCCAAGCCACATTAGAAATGGAAGAAGGATTTAAATCAACTTTGCCAATTTTTTACGATAAATTAGGTGTTTGGCGCAATATGGATTCGACGTCTTTAGCAACGACCTTTCCATTTGCAACGGCTTCTCTTACCCGTAATGAAGGAATTCTTTATGGCCTTAACCAACACGATGGGTCCCTAATTATTTTTGATCGATTTACTTTGGAAAATGCTAATGCGGTTATTTTAGGAAAATCTGGAGGAGGAAAAAGTTTCATGGTAAAACTTGAAGCTTTAAGACTGTTAATGATGGGAACTGACGTAATTATTATTGATCCTGAAAATGAATATGAAAAATTAGTACCAGCCGTTGGCGGAGAGTATGTAGTTTTTTCATCAGCCTCTACTTATAAAATTAATCCATTTGATTTGGAAAAAACCAATGCCGGCCCTGATGAGTTATCTAACAAAATTCTTGACCTTCATTCTTTGATGAGAGTAATTATGGGTGACCTAACACCTGCACAAGATGCATTGCTTGATCGGGCTTTAGTTTTGACATACCGAGAAAAAGGAATTACTCAAGATCCAGAAACATTTTCACTTGAGCCACCTTTACTTGAAGATCTATTTAAGGTTTTTGCCGGAATGGAAACCCCTGAATCTAGAGAAATGGCTGATCGACTGGAAAAGTTCGTTTCCGGCTCTGCCTCGGGCATATTTAATCAGCATTCAAACTTTGACATAAAAAATCCTTTTACGGTTTTTGGCATTCGCGACCTGGAAGAAAATTTGCGCCCGGTTGCCATGTACATAGTCCTCGACTATATTTGGAATCGTGTTCGTCGAGAAAAGAAAAAAAGAGTTTTGATCGTTGATGAGGCTTGGTATCTGATTAAACAAAAAGACTCAGGTGCCTATTTGCACTCTTTTGCTAAACGCGCCCGTAAATATCAACTTGGTTTAACAACAATTACTCAAGACGTTGAGGATTTTCTGGCGACTGACGAAGGAAAAGCTATCATTACCAACTCATCACTTCAAATAATTTTGAAGCAGTCAACTGCTGCAGTTGAAATAATTGCCAAAACCTTCTTCTTAACCGGTGGAGAAAAGCACTTCTTACTTCAAGCTGGAATTGGAGAGGGTCTTTTCTTCGCTGGCCACAACCACGTCGGTTTCAAAGTTATTGCTTCAGAGGAAGAAAAGGGATTAATTGAATAGTTTATCTATACATTACCGGCTTTTCTGTTTGAGGAAGGACTAAGCTCATTCTGCGCTCTTTTTTACTAACCCGCTCAA
>CAYIMI010000004.1:0-18269 GCA_964364445.1 uncultured Gammaproteobacteria bacterium | reverse complement strand
CGCCTTTTATAGTTAAAGGATTGGGAACTTGAGTAACAATATCAATAACTTGCCAGGCTGAATATAAGAAAGTCAGTGCGATAGTTATAATAGCTGTGATAAGTATTTTAAAAATAAGGTTTCCATATTTTACCAAAAATATACCGGCTTTCTTAGGTGGGCTAAAGTCAAAGTTATTCTCTTTAACAAATACCTTACGGTATCCATACCATGAAGTATTATCCCACCTTTCGATGGGCTATCCTTCAAAAAGAGGTAAGTCCCTATGTGTTACTCAGCCGTCCGCCACTACCTTTTTCCTTGCGGAAAAAAGACGTTCGACTTGCATATCTCAGGCACACCGCCAACATTCATCCTGAGCCAGGATCAAACTCTTAAAAAAATCCCGATAAAAGCACAAACTTTTATCGCGGACGATCCTAACCCGATTATTGAAAACTAAAAAAAATTAAATTGGCAAAGAAAAACAACAAATTGTCAAAGAGCAAAAAAACCCACTCAACGAATTTGAGCAGACTTAAATTCTATAAAATTAAAATCTAAAAAGCAACCGCTGTTTTATTGAATTATAATCTTTGAAAAAGCTTCTTCATTGGTAGTTAGTTTCATTAGGCCGTTAATAGTTGCGTATTCATATTTTTCACTACAGCTGACGCTCACTTTAAGTTCATCTTCAAAAAATTTATCAATCCCTTCAATTCGTGACAAACCTCCTGTCAGAATTACTCCCTTTTGCATTACTTCATCAACTACTTCAGGAGGAGAGCTTTCAATTAGTTCTTTAATGCCATCAATAATTTGATTGAAATTAGATCTCAAAGCCTCATTGATATCGGAACTTTTTATTTTTACTGACTTCGGTAAACCGTTCTCGAGCGACTTGCCCCGGGTAACAACAATTTTTTCAGTATTTTTAAAATTCAAAATCTCTATTTTTAAGTGTTCACACGTGGCCTCACCAAGGATAATTCCATATTTTAAATATATATAGTTAAAAATTACTTTATTCATTTGATCCCCAGCATTTTTTAAAGTTTTTTGAGAAAGGATACCACTCGAACCAACGATCGATAGTTCAATCAGCCCGCCTCCGAGATCGGCAATAAGAGTTGGTGTGTGAGAAAAAATATTTATTCCCGTCCCAGCCGCCGTTGCTAACGGTTTTTCGACTAAAAAAACCTGTGACATCCCAATTTTTAATAATGCCTCTTTCACTGCTTTTTGTTCAATTTCGGTCGCAACTGTTGGAACAGTCGCAATCCCGATCATCATCGGTTTAATCATTTTGTTTCCAGAATATAAATAGACAGATCTTTCCAAAAATTTTTGCAATAGGTACACCTCTGCATCAAAATCTGAAATGACTCCGCTGACAATCGGCCTGACAATTTTAATAAAATCTGGAGTTTTTCCAAGAATAGTTTTCGCTTCAGTACCAGTAAATGAATAGTCTTTAATACGCGAATTGTAACCTAAAAATGTCGGTTCACGTAAAATTACTCCCTTATCTTTAATGGCAATTTTAGTGATAGAAGTACCCAAATCAAAATAAATCTCAAAATTAGCAAAAAATGGTAGCTTGATTTTCTTTAAAAAATTCGTAAAATTAAACATAATGATTGATCAAATTATTTCTTTTCTCTATAGCGTACTTTTCTTCATCTCCCCTTTGATAATGACAAAATCAACCTCAGAACTATTTGAATTTAATAAAATGCTTTTCATTTATGCGGCAACAGTTCTGATTGCTTTTTTTTGGTTACTAAAAATGGTAATCAATAAGAAAATTATACTGAAAAAAACACCGTTAGATATTCCAATTGTATTATTTTTTTCGTCTCAAACAATTTCCAGCATATTTTCTATAGATTTTCATGCCTCAATTTTTGGTTATTATGGTCGCTTTAATGGAGGTTTACTCTCCATTATATGTTACATATTGCTTTATTATGGTCTGGTGTCAAATGTCATTAATATTGAAAAATTATTAAAGTGGATAGTTACCTCTTCTTCATTAGTTATCCTTTGGGCCATCCCGGGTCATTTTGGTCATGATTTAACCTGCCTTTTATTTACCGGAAAATTTAATAATTCTTGTTGGGATAATACTAGCTTAGCTTTTAGGCCCGAGCTAAGAGCTTTTTCTACCTTAGGCCAACCAAACTGGCTAGGGGCTTATTTAGCAGTGGCATTTTTCATTGGGATTTATTTTTTGATAAAAAACCTTAGAGGTCGCAAATATTTAATACTTAATACTTTCTACTTAATACTTAATTTTTCTATGATATTAATGTCCCGTTCTCGTTCTGCCATTGGCGCTGTTGTTGTTGGACTTATTTTATTCGTTGGTTATTACTGGTTTTTTATTAAAATAAATATCAAAAAAATTCTAATTATTTTGTTGCTAGTTAGCATATTACCGGTGACATTTTTCAAGACAGGTGAAGAAAAAATAGATAAATTTTTGAATTTTGAGACATATAAAAACATTTTTGTCAAAAAACTAGTCATTAAGCCGCCTACGAACTACGCACTACCAACTATTAACTCTATAAATATTACTGAGTCTTTTGATATTCGAAAAATTGTTTGGGAAGGTGCTTGGAAGTTGGCATCAAAGTATCCAATATTTGGCACAGGTGTTGAAACCTTTGCCTATAGCTATAATTTTGTCCGACCACTTACTCATAATCTGACTAGTGAATGGGATTATGTTTATAACAAAGCGCATAATGAATACTTTAATTATTTAGCAACCACAGGATTTATTGGGTTAATAAGTTATTTATTATTGATAATTGCTTTTATGATTTTAGTTGTTTTCCACCTAAGGCGGGACCAGAACAAACTTTTTATTTTAAGTTTATTCTGCGGTTGGCTTACAATCCTCATTACCAACTTCTTTGGTTTTTCGACAACCACGATTCAGTTATTTTTCTTTTTAATTCCGGCATTAATCATCATGGGAAACAACAACCAACAAACTGAAACTAAAAAATTTGAAAAAGTAAATATTTATCAATGGTTAGTTATTTTTGTTTTGATTGCTACCACAATTTATCTTCTATTCTCTATCTCCGTCTACTATTTAGCTGATGTTAACTATTCCTATGGTCTAAAATATTCTAAAGTTAATGACCAACAAAAAGCGGCTGGATATTTTGAGAAAGCGCTTAAATTGAGACAAGAACCAGTCTATATGGATCGATTTTCTTCATCTTTAGCCTACCTTTCGGCCGTTGCAAACATACAAAAGGAGACTGAATTAGCAAAACAAATAATCAGTTTATCAGATACTTATAATCGAAAGACGGTCCAAGATTATCCTAAAAACGTTTTTTATTGGAAAACTAGAGCAAAAAATATGTATTATTTTTATCTAGTTACAAATAATCCAAACGAATTAATTGAGGGTATTAATGCTCTAAAAACTGCTGAAAAACTTTATCCTACTGATCCAAAAATCCCCTACTCAATGGCTCTTTATTATTCTACTCTTTACGATGCATCCACAGATCAACTAGAAAAAGACAGCCTTATGAAATCATCGCTTGAGGAGATAGATAAGTCAATTAGTCTTAAATCAAACTACCGCGAGGCATATTTGTTTAAGGGCCAGTTATTAAAGAAGTATGGGCAAATCGAAGAAGCGAGAAAAATATTTGAATATATATTGAAAAACTTCAATGCAAAGGACGCGGAAGTACTCAAGGAGCTACGGTGATATATTCGAACTCGACACTCCCCAAATGCAGTTAGTCACCGTAGCTCCAACGGAATCTTTACAGGCACCACAAGAAGTCATCGTGGCTATAGTATAATCAGATGATATATATGGGAGCATTTGTTGATTATTTTCCAAACAGGCAAATAGTTTGTAATTAGTTCCACCGGCAGAAAGATACTCATAGTCTTTTCCAGAAGTTGGATCATCAGGTAGTTTTTGCATGTAGACTTTTTCTGCCACCAAACATAAAGTAGTCTCACAAAGTTTTCCCCCAAAGGGAAGAGCAAAGGTTGGATAAGTTCTTTTGTCTTCATAGTACATCTCCAAAGCTCGTTGAACTTGTTCAAGATCTGCCTTTCGTTTGGCGTCCCGACCTTTCTTTAATGAAGTAAAGAAATTACCAGTTATCAAAGCCGCCATAACTCCAAGAATCATGATAACAATAAGAAGCTCTATTAACGTAAATCCTTTTTTCATATATAAAAATAGTATACTATTATTCGAGATTATGTCAAAGTCAATTTTAAAATTATTTAGAAAACTAAATAAAGACTCCTTTTTAAAATATTTAGCGACTTTTATCTTAATTAATATCTGCCTATTTTTTTTTGTTAATAAATTTAATAATCTTGTTTCTTTTAATCGTGATTACTATAACGCAGCGGTTCATTTTTATGAAGATCCAAGAATTACTAATAAAAAATTTAATTTTTTTAAATCCTCATCGGTTTATGATAGTCAATGGTATTTGGAAATCGCACAATCAGGCTATCCTAAAATAAATGTCAATTCCAAATCAATTGATTTACTTAACAATGATCTTCATAAATATGCTTTTTTCCCTTTTTACCCTTTACTACTTGCTCTTATAAATATTCCCATTAATAATCTTGAATTAACCGCTTTATATTTAAGTGTGGCTTTTATGATAATTGATTTTTATTTATTATACTTATTTATCTCTTTGATCGATACAAAAAAAACAGCCATAAAAACTGCCTTTTTACTATTTATTTACCCTCTTTCTATTTTTTACCGGTCGATTTTTTCTGAAGGATTATTTTTGGCTCTACTTTTATTATTTACTATTTTTTTGTTTAAAAAAAGATTTTATTTATCAGCATTATTTCTGGGTCTGTCTTTGATTACCCGACCTAATGGTTTTCCATTTGTTTTACTTCTTTTTTATGATTTTTATCAAAGCAATAAAAATTTATTAAATAAAGAAAAAATAATTAAATTTGTTAAATTGATTTTTATAATGTCATTCCCTTTATTTATGTGGTTATTATTTAATTATTACCAAACAAATAATTTATTTGCTTTTCTTAAAGTTCGTGATTACTTGGTTAAAAATAGTTTATTTAGCTCCTTGATAACTATCATAAACCCATTATTAAATAATCTTTATAGAATCATTGAATTTCCATTTTTACCTTGGCATGCATTTGCCGATTCAAAAATTGAGGTTATAAGTGTAATTGTTGTTTTTTATTTACTAATAAAATCAAAAAAATACTTAGATTACCGTTTATGGTGGATCGCCTTTGGTTTTTGGATATTTCCACTAGTTACAACATCTCTTATTTCATATTCCCGCTATCAAGTCGTTTCGTTTCCAATATTTTATTATTTTGCCAAAAGACTAAATAATTGGCAATATGCAGGAGTTTTTTTAACATTTATTATTGGGTTGTTTATTTTGTCTCTTTATTTTGTAAATTGGTATTGGTTTGGATGACATAATTTAGTATATCTAGTTAAGTAATTATTATCAGAGATTTTTCTTATTGGCCGATTTGATAATTTACTAAATATTTCATCTGTTTTTTTAGTACATTGTTTTTCTAATGTATAAAAATTTAAATAGGAAATTTGGTATGAATACTGGCTGTTTAAAGAAGATAAAAACTTTTCAAGAATATTTTTTACTTCAGTTTTTTTACCGTTTACTAATAAAAAATCAATCGCAAAAGACATTTGATTTGCATATATTTCATATATATGATCCAAAAAAAATATGCTTTTTTCACTTCGTGAAAGTGGCGAAAGTGAATACGTTTTTGTCCAGTATGCTATATTTGAGTCAATTATTTCTTTTTCATAGATCCTGTATTCTTCAATATTTGGAAAATATCTCCAGGTCAAACCATTTGGAGTCCACACTCCTTTAGAAATCGGTTTATCAGAATAAAAAAAATTGTTTTTTGGATAATTAATTTCAGGAATTTTTGATAGATCATCCGTAGTTGTGGGAATAAGCACCTTAGGATTACTTTTTTTAAATTTGGCCATTGCATAGTCCCTTGCAATTAAACTTGGTATTCTTACTACATCAGGCCTTTTTCTATCTATAAGTTGAGCTGCTTGTACTAAAAAAATACCATGGTCTGAATTTAAAAATAAATAACTGTTTTTAGGTAAACTATCAAGAATATTATAGCTGTAATTTTGAAAAATCTTATTTTGAACTACAACTTTGATGATTGTTTGAGAAGTCAATAAAGAATTAATAATGAGTATTAATATTAAAAAATAAAAACTAACTAATATAGACGTTCTTATAAGATTTTTATCCGTCAATTTTTTTATATTAATTACCAAGATTTCATATATATAGGCAGTTCCAAAAGCAAAAATCATAACTAAAATTAAATATAAAAAAAGCAAAAACCTTTCAAAAGTGCCCATGCTGAAAGAGCCGGAAAGATTAAAGTTCGAAATAAAATAAAAATAAAAAAGTCCTAAAATACTTATAATAAAAAAAATGAATAAATGGCGAATTTTTTTATATAGATATACCAAGCCAAAAATAATGATAATTAGTCCAAGAGGTTTGATGTCCTTTATTATGAAAACAAATGTAGACAGTATATTAATTAATTGATTGCCGATATTAGGCGTCGCACCAGAATAGGCGGTAAAAGTTCCGTAAGAGCTTCGCAGTATTAATCTGATAAATCCATCAATACTTTTAGCATTCTCAATATCCATCGGCGTATTTAAGAAAGAAACGATCGGAGCATATAAATAAGGCAAAAAACCCAAAAAAATAAAAACAGCGCTTTTTAAAAAAATACTTAAGTTAAGTTTGATCTTTATTTTTTTAAACAAAATATGTAGGTACCCTGGGATAAACATAATAAATACGTGATGTTGGCTCACCCCAAGACCTATAAAAAATAAAAATAAATAAAAATACTTTAATAATTTTGTTTTCTCAAATTTTAATATAAAATATATTTGGCTCGAAATAATTAAAAGAGATAAAGAAAATACCTCAGGGACTATTCCGTAAAGCCAGACAGGAAACAAAGTAAGAAAGTATATTGAAGACAATAAAATGAACTGCTTCCTTTTTATAAATAATGAAAGAATCGAAGTAAGAACGATTATGGTAAGCAGTGTAAAAATTGCCGAAAAAAAAGCTGTTTTTTGATAAATATTGAAAAATGGAGTAATTTTTACTAAAATATTTCCTAATAAATTCTGTAAGGGGTATCCAGGAGGGTGTGATAAACCCCAAGTAGCCATTGATGTAGCGATTTCAGAAGAATCTCCACCAAAAGGATATGCTGATAGATTTAATAAATATGTAAAAGTCCAAAATATTATTAATAATGTACCAATTAACATTTTAGTGGTAATAATAACATAAAAAGAAAAGAGCGGTAGTAATACCGCTCTTTTTCTAATCTAGTTGACTATATTAATTCACGCACCAATAACAGCTGGATGAGGTTCCGCTTGGACAACCGCTTAGTGGTGCTACTCCTGCCGAATCAAACTTAGTATTATTATCGCTTCTAAATGACTTTGACTTCGGCTGGTAACATACTGTCAATGAATCGGTGCCTCCTACCATAATTATCTGACTCAACGCTGCGCCAGCAAGGGTTGAAAAATCAGATTTCAATTCACCCGTATCAACAATTAGGTTTATGTCTGATATTCTCGTGGCTGCTGTTCCAGACATGGTTGTTAAACCCCACGGCATCTGATTTTTTATGGCATAGTATCTGATTGCTGATCCATGAATTTCAGAAACCATATTCCTCACACCCGTATCAGTTCCTTTTTTAAGTTGTTCAAAAGGATCAAGGGCGGCCAGAAGTCCAACTGCTAATGCACCAAGAAGTGCAATAACGATTAAAAGCTCAATAAGAGTAAAACCAGACTTAAATTTTTTCATATATTTTCATTATTAATTATAATGTTTAGTTTGTCAAGTGGTATTCAATTAATACCAATTTTGTAATAGTATATTCATTTGTCAAGAAGTCTTTTGTGTGATAATATTAGAAATTAGATCAATTAGAAATTAGAAATTTATTTTTTATGGCTCCTCTACCAAAAAGCAAACGTTCTACAGCGAGAAAAGGAAGAAGTCTAGCTTCAAAAGTCAGGTCCTTTTCAAAATTAGTCAAATGTGCTAACTGTGGTAAAACTAAATTACCACACAGGGCATGCAAGTATTGCAAGAAATAATTCAATATGGACCCACGCCATAATCTTCGAATAAAGATTGTTCAACAACTATTTGCTTTAAGTTTTTCTAAAGGCAAAGTTGCCACTAAGGAAAATAAAACCAAAGAAGTATTAAAAAATATAATCGCAATCAATGAGTTTATTAAAGAATATGCCCCCAAATATCCGTTAGACAAAATAGCCAAGGTTGATTTAGCCATTTTACAGTTGGCAGTCTATGAATTAAATTTTGAAAAAAAAGAACCCCCTAAAGTAGTTATTGACGAGGCGATAGAATTAGCTAAAGAACTAGGAAGTGAGAAGACATTTGGATTTGTTAATGCGGTTTTAGGAAAAATATATGGACAATAAATACTCTAACTTAGAATCAACAATTAATATCAAGTTCAAAGACAGAGATTTACTCACCAACGCCTTTATCCACCGCTCCTATTTAAATGAACACAAAAACTCCAGCCTTAAGTCAAATGAACGATTAGAATTTTTAGGCGATAGTGTTTTATCACTCATAACTTCAGTTTATTTATTTAAAAACTATCCAGAGTTAAAAGAAGGCGACTATACAGAGATAAAATCAGCCATAGTCAAGATGGAAAGCTTAGCTGAGGCTTCAAAAAAAATTGAACTAAATAATTATCTTCTTCTTTCACGAGGCGAAGAAAGAGGAGCCGGCCGGACAAATAACAATATTATGGCCGATTGTTTTGAAGCCCTTATTGCTGTCATCTTTTTAGATAAAAATTTTGAGACAGCTTATACTTTTGTAGTAGATTTTCTTTTTAAGGATAAGCTCGACTATCTATTAAAAAATAATCTCTATCTATCGTCTAAGAGTAAATTACAAGAAATAATTCAAAGTAAATATAAAAAAACGCCTGTTTATAAGGTGCTGGATGAAAAAGGTCCAGAGCACAAACGATCTTTCAAAATAGGTGTATATTTTAATGATAAAGAGCTTGGGGTTGGGACTGCGCCTTCAAAAAAAGAAGCGGAAGAGGAGGCAGCAAAGATGGCGCTGCTGAGTATTAAGTAGAAAGTATTAAGTATTAAGCAAATTCAATATATTTTTTAATATTTTAATGTTATAATTTAAACTTATGGCAGTTGCACTAAAACTTTATAGACAGGGAAAAAAAGGGAGCCCATCTTATCGTATCGTTGCTGTAAATAAACATTACAAAGCCGATGGAAAATATATTGAAGAGGTTGGTTTTTATGATCCAATGACTAACCCTGTAACTTTTACTGTTAAAAAGGAACGCTTCGATTATTGGATGGGTGTAGGGGCTCAAGTTTCAGAAGGACTCGCTAAACTACTTAAAGGTAAAAAAGTTTAAAATGGGTTGCTCTTCTTGGGATAGTTGAGATCAGGCTCACTACTTAAAGAATTACTATCAAAATTAAAGTCGACTTTAGCCTTAAGAGACTCGAGATCTTTAAAAGTATTACTGTTGGGAGATTTTTCTAGCTTTTCTCCGGCCACTGTTTTTTTATTATAAAAAGTAAGATCAATTATTATCGAGCCTGAAAAATTTGGATCAAGCTGAACTTTATCAGAAGTTATGAGACGCCCACCGGAAAAATTATAATTCTTTAAAAAATCAACAAATGATTGGCTGTCCCCAACTCCAGTAGCTTTGATTCCTAATTTTTCAGAAGTAGACGCTCCAACATTGACAGTGTAACTGCTAATCATAAAATTAGATTTTTGTGAAAGTTGCTCTAATGCATAAATAATCGAAAAATAATCTTCTGAATTAGGAATCAATCTGTTTAAAAAATTTACATCTTCATCAAGCTTTTCCGATTCAGGGATAGCACTATTCATGAGGGTGACTTTATTCATCAGTCCAATATTTTCCAATCTTAAAGAATCGATCTTTGTTTTATATTTTAAGCTTTCAGTTATACCAATTTTTATAGTTATGATAATTAATGTAAGTATAAAAATATTACCAACAATATAATAGATATTTTCCCTAATTAATCGTTTGATGAATGGTTTAATTTTGTTCTTCATTTTTAGCATCCGGTTCAACAGGTATAAATTTCCCGGTAAAACTCAACTCATAATTTTTGTTACCCTCTAAGATTTCAAGGTTTTTCAAAGAAATACTTTCAAAATTATTTAAAAAAACTTCGGATTCAGCAAATTTTAAAAAGTCCATCATTTTTTCAAAAAGAGAAAAAGTGATTGTAAAGGAGGTATTACGCGTTTTATCAACTTCAAGAGATGTCAGTTTTGCCGACTCGCTACTATTTCTAATAGAATCAGAAAGTATTTCAAAGTAGGTAACCGAATATGCGTCGTCCTTTAAGAATGTTTTCAAATCAGAATATTTTTTTTCAATATAGTTAATTTTTGCCTCATCCCCTCTTCGATTAGTCAACGTCTGAAGGTATGTTTTTTTTTGCAAATTCATTTTTTCATAAACATTAAATTGATTTTTTAGATAAATATAAAAATAAGCAAATATAATTGCCAAAATGACGGTGAAGATTGCGGCCGTTAACTTTAAACGTTCAAAGAGATTTTCATATTTTTGGTAGTCTTCCCTATTGACAAGGAGATTTATATTATTTTTTTTCATATTACCTTAAATTACCCCCGATACCTGGAATAAAAATTGGCAATTCATTTTTATAAGTTTCAATTAATTGCGTTTTTTTAATTAGAGAGTAAGGATTAAAAATGTTAACAGGAAAAGTTAACTCTTTACTCAAGCTTGTTACTAAAGATGGAAATAAGAATATTTTATTGGTAAATAAAATCATGGATGGAGTATACTTTGAAGCAAAAATTTTTAGTTCATTGGCTAATTCCTTGACCAGAGGTTCAACTATCTTTTCGATTGGATAAGAGGAAGGGTTTTTTTCATCATAACTTTTGAGTATTTCTTCAGTTTTTTTAATGTCTGTATCGGTGTTAACTTGGGCTTCCTTCAAAAATAAATTATAACCAATCGAAATGTGGTGGCTTTCCCTGATAATTAGCTGATCGGGTGAGAAGTACGCTAAAGAGGAGGAATTTGTATCAAAATTAACAATGACGATTCCATGATCAGGGCTAACCTTGTATTGGCTGAGGACACTTTTATTAAACTCATTGATAAATCTACTATTGCTACTTAGTTCGTTTTCAATTGACTCAGAATTAAGTCCTGCTAGCTCAGCTGTCGTCTGTATTCTTTCAATAACTTTTTTTGGTGCGGCAACGATAAGAAGTAAAACCTTTTTTTCCTTTTGATTTTCTTCAATTACTTCGATATCAATATTGGTTTCCTCAATTGGCATCGGGATAAACTGATCAGCTTGATACTTAATAGCCGTAATGAGTTCTTTTTCATTAAGAAGAGGCATTGAGATAATTTGATTATAAGTTAGTGAATCAGGAATAATTAAATTAACATCCTTTTTTTTAATATTCAGGGTCTCAATCAATTTTTTAATCTGGGTAACTTCGGTATCAATGACTTTTTCCAGATTACTGGAATAAAAAAACTCGGGAGTTTCTGTTTTTCCCAAGGCAGTTACGTCGATTACGTCCCCAGATCTTTTTGCTTCAACTAGCTTAGTAAATTTTTCGTCAATATCCAAACAAAAATAATTATCCGACATAGTTTTAATATAGAGTATTAAGTATTAAGTATCAAGTATTAATAATTTCTTAGTTTAATTCTTGTCTGATAATGGATTGAGGCCTTTTCCTCAGGACGAGAAGTAACGCAGTTAGCGCTAGTAGTTTGATAGCAAATATTAAAAGAGATCGAAACATATGGAGGGGAATAGTCGGCATTTTTTGCACAGGCGATGGAAAAATCATAGACCACAATTTTACTTGATGTTAGGTCAACAGAGTGTACTGTTGGGCTAGCCGAATCGGAAGCTATTTTAGTTCCCGTCAATCTATAGCCAAACAAATTGTTGTTAGTATCAAGAAAATATAAATTACCTATAGTTCCTCCGCCAGTAGGATAAATAGGAGAAGTCACCAGATCATTACAAACTATATTTGCATCACTTGGTGGATTAGCTTGATGAATTGTCATGGCATTATCTCTGATCGTATTTCCCATTGTACTGAGAAGATAGTCTCCCTCTTTTTTTACCTGACTCAATCTATAAATTTTTATCTGCTGTCTCATCAAGGTAAATATTAATGCAAATAAAACTGGTAAAGTTAGACCGATCACAGCTATGACAACAATAGTTTCAATGAGAGTGAAGGATTTTTTCATATTTATTCTAGTATTCTAAATACAGTTTTGATTGTAACATTGTAATCATCAATACCTTCTTTCCAATAAACAGTAACAGTGCCTTCTACTTGATCAACAGTTGGTGGTTTAATAATTTTTAATTCTCTTTTAAAAAATGCGTTTAAAATATAGTCATTAGGTGGAGCACAGGCTGAATTCCACCCCAAGCTATTAAGGCAATAGTTGCCTGCACTATGGGCAATAAAAATCTGCCAATCATCTTCTTTTTCCTGTTTTAGCCATTCAACTCCTTCTTCAGCATAACGGGTTGCCAAAATTTTATATTCTTGGATTTTCATATTTTTTAAATTAAAAGTGGTCACAGTCATCGCCGCCACAAAAAATAAACCTAAAACTGTCGTGAAGACAAGGACTTCAATAAGAGAAAACCCCACAAGTGATTTTTTCATAAGCAAGTTGCTAAAGTCTCATCTAATTCAATTATACCCATCTCTGATATCGTAATCTTCACACATTTATTAATTACGGAATTTTTTAATTGAATGAGTGGCGGATTGGTAGGGTCAGATAATTCGTCTAATTTATATTCCATTCCGGCCGTTAATTGTTTAAACCTAAATAATCCCCTTCCAGACTGAGTAACAATATTGGAATTGGGGAAATTGTAAAGAGCAATCTGTTGAGAAATAGGTGCTATTGCACAACGGAGATTTAAAAAATAATTGTTTGTTTGAATATCCACCTCATAGCCTTTAAAGCCTCCGTTACATGGCAATTTATTTAAGTCTCCTGAAGAAGCTTTCTTCTTTGCCAGCTCAATGACATCAATCAATTTTTTAGCCTCATTTTTCAGCTTAGTTTGTTCAGTAAAGGTATTATATTGAGCTATGCTCATGCCGATGAAAATAATCATGATTGAAATAACAACGAGAAGTTCAATTAAAGTAAAAGCTTTTTTCATGTTTATTTTTTTCCATAGGGCCCAAGACAATAATTACAGTTACCACCGCACTGACCAGCAACACATACTGTGCCCCCACTTTCAAGATAAGTGCCAAGGGTATAATCCGAAATAGAACCAGTGTAATAATAACTATAAGTGGTGCTTTTGGGATCAGTCGGCAGACTTTGGATATAAACAACTGGAGTTTTTAAAACATTTAAAGTAGTTGCCCAAACAGACCCAACAGGATAAGTATCACTATTACTTCGATACATTTCTAAGGCAGCGCTCACTTGTCCTAAATCCGCTTTTCGTTTGGCATCTCGCGATTGCTTTAAAAAAGCCGTATAAGTAACGATAGCTGTCGATGTCAGAAGGACAATAATTGTGACGACGACTAAAATTTCAACGAGGGTAAAAGATTTTTTCATATTATTGCTGGTTGCTGACATAAAAAGTTGATGTTGATGTTTCCAAGTCAGATGCCGTGATGGTATAAGTTGATCCTACAGGCGTACTTTCTGTAATGGAATATATATATGTCCCTGTATTTATAGGATCGCTTATTGAAAAAGTGATACTAGTATTTGGTGCTGGACAAATTGCTGCTATAGTATTACTTGTGTTAGTGATATCAGGATATTGAAAACCATTGACGGAATAACACTGTTCCATTACCTGTTGGGCAGCTTTCAAATCCCCCTGTCTTTTAGCGTCTCTGGCCTTTTTTTGAACTGTTGAATACGAAGCAAATCCTAATGAAACCAAAATAGCTATAATACCGATGACTACGAGCATTTCCAAAAGTGTGAATCCTTTCTTAATTTTCATAATAATAAAAAAATATTTAACTATGGTTGATTAACTACATAACTTTCTCCACTATCACAAGTATAGTTTGCTCCTGCGGCACAATTAGCACTAACCCCATCAGGATCAGCTTTATTTTCTAAACAAGCACACAATACATATTGTAAACTACCCGTGTTATCAAAATAATAATCTTTTGTGGCAGTTGGATCTTGAGGAATTTTGCTCATATATACATTGGAACCAGCTGGACAACTACTGGCTACTCCACCTTGATACCAACATTTGCCCTTATTTGTATAAAAAAAACCATCAATAGTAAAGTCTACCGGAGTTGTATCTTGTCTATAAAGCTCCAAAGCCTTCTGAATCTGTCTCAAATCTGATTTTCTTTGTGAATCACGAGCTCGTTCGCGGGCAGCCATAAAATTAGGCAAAAATAAGGCAGAGAGACTGCCAATGATGGCGATGACGACGAGGAGCTCGATTAAAGTAAACGATTTTCGCATAATTTTAAAGTGATTTTGGTGTCATTCCCTCGAAGGAGGGAATCCAGACTAAAATCACTTCTTTATAATGTAATCATAGACTGGATCCCCGTCTTCACGGGGATGACAATCTAGTCTGTTATTTTATCTTATATTGTTTCCAAATAAAAATCAATACCTGATCAATTGTTAGTTGCGGATTCAGGTTATTATTCTCCAATAACCTATTTAATTTTAAAATTTCCTTAAGGATCAAAGTGGCTTTTTTATCAGAAACTAATTTCTCCCGAAAAAACATAACTAATTGCTCAAGAATTTTTTTAGCCGATTCTTTGTCCGTAATTTTGAACAATGATAAAGATATTTTTGTTTCATCAAAAATAAATTTTTCAACATCTTGTATTTCTTCTTCTTGTAATCTAACAATCTTGACCCTAGAAATTATCGTTGGTAGCAGACTATTTTTATTATCTGTTGTTAAGACAAACTGGACATTGGAAGGTGGTTCTTCAAGAAGTTTTAGAAATGAATTTTGGGCAGGGATTGAGGAAAGATGAAAATTTTCTAGAAAATAAATCCGAGTTTGAGGGTTAAATATCTTTGCCTCTTTTTTTATATTTTTAATATCGTCGATGGAATACTCCTTAGTCAATGGGGTTATTTCAAAAAAAAGATTGCCAACTTTGAGATTATCGATATAATTTTTGATTAGTTTTGAATCCTTAGATAGGAGAAGTAATGGAATCATATTTTTTTGCGTGTCATTCCCGCGTAGGCGGGAATCCAAGCTAAAATCACTTTTTAAAATGTAATTATCGACTGGATCCCCTTCTTCAAGGGGATGACAATCTGACTTACTTGAATTTTATCATAGAAATAATATATAGTTAAATTAATGAGCATTTCTCCAAAAATATTACTTGAGCAACTGGTAAGGAACCTACAAGTTACAGAAAATGAGGCCAGTCAATATGAGGTAGCCAGTCTACAAAAAAACATTTCAATTATTGACTATCTATATAACTACACAAATATTCAAAGAATTGAAATTGTCAAAGCTCAAGCAGAGATAGAAAAAATTACCTATGTTGATCTAGATAAAACGCCGATCGATTCTCAAGCGGTTGGTTTAATTTCTGAGTCAATCTCGCGTCGTTATAAAATAATTCCCTATTTATTTGATTCAGCAAATTCGACAATTTCTATCGCGACCGAAGATCCTTTTGATAGATCGATCATAGATTTTTTAGAAAAAAAGACAGATAAAAAAATAATTTTATCTTTAGCAGATAAAGAACAAATTATTAAGATGATTGACCTTTCTTTTAGCCAAGGTTTATCACCAGAAGTACGCGATGCTCTAAAAGAGTATTCCCCAGACCTTCATAAAGAGATTGATAATAGTAATATTCAGTTACAACAAGCACCGATTGCAAAAATCGTTTCCACGATTCTGGAGTTTTCCGTAAAAGGGCGAGCTTCAGATATTCATATTGAACCAGAGGAAACAAGAACCAAAGTTCGTTATCGAATCGATGGAATACTACAGGAAAAATTGTCTTTACCGAGGACTATTCATGATGCTTTAATTTCCCGTATTAAGATATTGGCCGAAATGAAGATTGATGAGAAAAGAATCCCTCAGGATGGTCGTTTTACCTATAAATCTACAAAAGATGAGGTTGATCTTCGTGTCTCTACCTTACCAACCGTTTTTGGAGAAAAAGTTGTTATGCGGTTACTAAAAAAAACTGGAGGTATCCCCTCCCTTACTGATCTGGGTTTTGGCGGACCGCAACTAAAGGAGCTTGAAGAAGCGATTGCCAGACCTTATGGAATTATTTTGATTACCGGTCCGACCGGAAGTGGAAAGACAACAACTTTGTATTCAATTTTATCAAGATTAAATAAACCGACTGTTAATATTGTGACGCTTGAAGATCCAGTCGAATATCAGATTGCCGGCATCAACCAAGTTCAGATTAATGCTCAAGCTGGTCTGACATTTGCGACCGGTCTTAGAGCTTTTTTGCGTCAAGATCCAAACATAATATTGGTCGGAGAAGTCCGTGATAAAGAAACTACTCAATTGGCAATTCAGGCCGCCCTAACTGGTCACTTAGTCTTTTCAACCTTACATACCAATGATGCGGCCACCGCCATTCCCCGTCTTATAGATTTGGGTGCGGAATCGTTTTTAATCGCCTCTGTTTTAACTGCAATTATTGGACAGAGAATTTCTAGAAAAATATGTCCTTATTGCAAGGTTTCCTACCAGGCTCCTCCGGAGATTTCAGCTAATATCAAGTCAGTTTTAGGCCCACTTTTCCCCAGAAAATTTGAATCAACTCCAGTATTATTAAGTAAGGGTAAGGGTTGTCAGGAATGTGGTAAAAGTGGATACTTAGGCAGAATTGCTATTTTTGAAATTTTGAAGGTTACCACGGCTATTAATCAGCACATAATACATCAGGATCCTGCTGAGGTAATTGAAAAAACAGCCAAAAAAGAGGGATTTGTTAAAATGATAGAAGACGGGTTTTTAAAAGTTCTTGACGGCGTGACAACGATGGAGGAAGTTTTGAGAGTAGCCGAAACATAATTATGGATTTATCTCAACTTTTACAACTTACTATTGATAAAAAGGCCTCAGATCTTCATTTGGTGTCAGGTTATTTTCCAACTATAAGAGTCAATGGGGAGTTATTTCAATTAACCACTTTAGAAATGCTTACTCCTGAAAATTTGGAAATAATATTAGTCTCGATTTTAAATCACGAACAAAAAGAAATTTTATTAGCCAATCGGGAGTTAGATTTAGCTTATAAGCTAAATGACTCACGTTTTAGGGTTAATCTTTATTATTCGCAAAATTCTCTTTGTGGCAGTTTTCGCTATATTGAAGCAAAGATAAAAACTTTGGAAGAACTATCTCTTCCTGCCCTACTTCATCAGTGTACTGACCTGCGTCAAGGATTAGTTTTACTGACCGGTCCAACAGGTGAAGGAAAATCGACCACCTTGGCTTCTCTTGTTAATGAGATTAATCAAAAATATGCCAAACATATTATCACAGTAGAAGATCCGATTGAGTATGTTTATCCAAAATATAAATCAATAATTTCTCAAAGAGAGCTTCATCAAGATACTCATTCTTGGACAGTGGCCTTGAAGTCGGCTCTGCGTGAAGACCCCGACGTCATATTAGTTGGGGAAATGCGTGATTTTGAGACGATTTCTCTGGCTTTGACGGCGGCCGAAACAGGCCATTTGGTCTTTTCTACTATCCATACTAATTCCGCTCCTGAATCAATTGACAGAATTATTGACGCATTTCCACCTCATCAACAGAATCAAATAAAAAATCAATTGGCGGTTGTTTTGAGAATGGTCGTAACTCAAAGATTATTACCTAAGCAGAGTTCAACTGAACGAATTCCGGCCGTAGAAATTTTAATTAATAATTCCGCGGTTTCAAATAGCATAAGAGAAGGTAAGACTTTTCTTATTCCTAATATTCTTGAAACATCAGAAGATGACGGCTCTTTATTATTTGAAAAAAATCTTCTTAATCTTTATCGGGCCGGAATAAT
>CAYIMI010000003.1:17272-20177 GCA_964364445.1 uncultured Gammaproteobacteria bacterium | reverse complement strand
GCAATGAATCTCGAGGGAGTTGAATAACCTTGGGAGCCGAAGATAAATCTTTTTCTTGTGTTGGTAATGTAGAGGGCTTTTTTAGCCCGAGTGATACCTACGTAAAATAGTCGTCGCTCTTCTTCTAGTTGAAATTGATCATCAATCGAACGCGAATGTGGAAGCAGTCCTTCCTCAACACCAACGATGAAAACATGGTCAAATTCAAGCCCCTTGGCCTGATGAAGGGTCATCAAAACCAATCGCCTGTTGTCCTTGGTTTCTTTTTCATGCTGCGAATATTCAGATTCAACGAGAGCCACTTGTTCCAAAAAATCCATCAACTTTGGAAAGCTGACCGCAACCGATTTTAACTCCTTAATATTTTCTAACCGGCTGAAATCATCAGGATCTTCAGAATCAAACATTTTTAAATACCCAACACTTTCAAAAAGCTTTTCCATAATTTCTTCTGTTGGACTTTCCTCCAGTTTATCCTTCATCTCGTCATAAAGCGTTTTAAACTTTACAAAACGATTCTTGCCGAGTTTTTTGATTCTCTCTAAAGATACTGACTCGTTGGGATTAATTAATAATTTTAAATATGCCAAGATATCTTTTATCTCTTTTCTTTCATAAAACCTCGTTCCCCCAACCAGGACATAAGGCATCCCGTATCGAAGCAGGACTTCTTCAAGCACCCGTGACTGAGCGTTAGTCCGATACAATATAGCAAAGTTAGGTGGCTCAAGGTCGCGATTAATACTTATTAATCTGACTATCTCTTCGGCCACATAGATTGCCTCCGACTGCTCATTATCCGCTTGATAAAAAACTACATCTTCTCCAGGCTTGTTATCTGTAAATAAATGAAGGATCGGGTGGGTAGAATTTTTTGAAATAATATTAAAAGCAAAGTCAAGAATCTTTTGAGTTGACCTGTAGTTCTCTTCAAGATGAAAAGTTTTAGAATCTGAGAAATCTTTTTCAAACTTTTTGAGGTTGGTAATATCGGCTCCCCGCCATGAATAGATGCTCTGAGAAAAATCACCGACGACAGTAACGTTTTTTGACTTTTCCGCCAATAACTTGGTTAATAAATACTGAACAAAATTTGTGTCCTGAAATTCATCAACTAAAAAATACTGAAATTTACCCTGAAAATAACCCAACACTTGCTTATGTTTTTGAAAAAGATAAACAGTTTTAATAAGTAGATCGTCAAAGTCAACGCCATGATTTGTATCTAATTTTTTTTGGTAATGAAAGTAAACATCGGCAACTAATGCTGATTGATGGAATTTAAAATTTTCTAAAAAACTTTCCGGCGTTATCATTTGGTTTTTAGCAAGTGAGATATAATAGGAAAAATAACCAGGAGTCTTCTTTTCCAATTTTTTATCTGTGATTATTTGTTTAATTAAAGTTTTCTGATCACCATCATCATAGATGATAAAATTTTTATCTAATCCGGCTGATTCCCAAAATTGACGGAGAACCCTGACACAAAAAGAATGATATGTCCCAACAAAACCTATTCGAGCTTCACCTCCAAGTTGTTTACCAATTCTTTCTTTCATCTCGGCGGCCGCTTTATTGGTAAAAGTCAACATGACGATTGATGAAGGACTGATCTTCTTCTCCTTAATCAAATAGATGACTTTGGTGACCAATACCCTCGTCTTACCCGATCCGGCACCAGCTAAAATGACTGTTGGTCCGCTATAATTAATCACCGACTCTTTTTGTTTTGAATTTAAATGTTTAAGAATATTAAGATCCATGAAGTATAATTATAAACAATTAATAATTAGTTAATATGACTCTCAAACTAAAACTCGCCATTATTTCTTCCGTAATCTTGATCGCTCTCGTAATCTTACTCCGTCCTTATTATATTTTTGTCACCAAAACTCTTCAAGTCTCCCCTATTAAAACCTTACTTTCTTTAGGTGGCCTAAAAACTTATAATAATCACGTTAATGTTCTTTTTCTCGGTATTGCCGGAGGAGATCATGACGGACCCAACCTTTCTGATTCAATTGTGGTTGTCAGTTATGACCTGAAAGTCAATCACCTCGCAACCATCTCCATCCCCCGCGATGTCTGGAGCGAAGCTCTGCGTGACAAAATTAATTCCGCCTATGCATACGGCGAAGCCAAAAAAAAAGGAGCCGGATTTATTTTAGCTAAAGCCGAAGTGGAAACAATTATTGGTCAACCAATTCACTATGGAGCCGCAATTAACTTTGATCAGTTTGAAGAATTAATTGACTTTCTTGGTGGAGTCGAGGTAAACGTAGAAAATTCTTTTGTTGATAAAGAATTTCCGATTGCAGGAAGCGAAAATGATCTTTGTAATGATGATCCCGAATACAAATGCCGTTATAAAACAATTTCTTTTACAAAAGGTTTGTCTTCGATGGATGGGCAAACTGCTTTAAATTTTGTCCGCTCTCGCCATGCTGAAGGCTCCGAAGGCACCGATTTTGCCCGGGAAAAAAGACAACAAAAAGTTATCGAAGCTATAAAAAATAAGCTTATTATCTTTGCAAAAAAACCCAATCTTGACCAATATAAAAAACTTTATGATTTGATGGATAAACTGGTTAAGAGAGATATTGACAATCAACAAGTAGCTATTATCTTAAAAAATATTATTCTTAAGAAAAATTTTAAACAAGAAAAGATTGTTCTCTCAGAAGATTTTTTTGTAAATCCCGTCACAGATCTTGGTAGATATGACGGACTTTGGGTCTTAACTCCGATTAACGATGATATTAGAATTGTTCATAAATATATCGACTGTAAACTTAGCCAAAAAGCCAACTGTGAAGAATTAAAACCAAAAAGAGAAGAAGATCGTTGAGATGGCTACTCCAATAATAAAAAGCCCTTTTTCCCAACTCCCCGTTTCTGGAAGAAC
>CAYIMI010000003.1:0-17172 GCA_964364445.1 uncultured Gammaproteobacteria bacterium | reverse complement strand
TTGAACTGGGAGCTTGCGCTAAAATAATTTCCGTAGGAACAATCGTTGGTGATAAGACCACAGTTGGTGATAAGGCCACAGTTGGTGATACTGTAGGGATTAAGGTTAGGGTTGGCGATGGAGATAAAATAACTCTTGACGATGGAGATGGAATTTTTACTTGAGGAGTAACTAACGCCTGATTACGTGAAGAATTATTTTTGTTAATTAAAGAGACTACAAAAATAACAATAATTATTGTCAATAAAGAAATAATTAAAAAAACCAACTTTGAATAATTGACCGATTTAAGTTCTTTTTTGGTTAAAGAATCTGGAAGACTTGTAAAATTAGCCACTACACCAAGGTTATGGTTTTCTTTAAAATCAGGGATTGAGGGTGTTTGTTCTTTAGTTTTTTCTTTTTTTAAGATATAGATCTGATAAACGACCACAACGGTTGTGATAAAAAAAGCAAACAAACTTATCTTATTGATATAGGATAAGAGATTAAAAACATCCATAAAATCATTTTAACGAAAAACTAACTCAGAAAGCAAGAAGAATTCCACCACCAATAATAATTAACGATAAACTGCTAAAAATTGTTACAAAAACATTACTACCCGCCTGTTTTAATTCTGCTGGAGTTGTTGTAATACTCAATGGAATAACAGGAAGAGTGGGTGGATTATAGGCAATATTTGTTGGCACAATGGTTGCCCCACCGGATGCCGTCCCAAGAATTCTACCCTCATTGCCCTGTTGAGCAATGATTGTAAAATTCCTTGTTATTGTAATTTCTTTTCCGGTCTTATCTTTTGTTTTTATTACAATCGTATGCGGTCCTAACTCTAAATTTTCAGGAAGCAAATAACTCCAACTCCCTTCACCATCACTTGTTGTGATAGCTGAATATGTTTTTTTTGAATTAATCGTAATTTCAATCTTAGTCAAAGGAATTGCCGATCCTTTAATTAAAGGAATATTTCCTGGAATTAGAGCTCCTTCTTTTGGATACAAAATTTCAGTCTGATTATTAGCTCTCGTTTCTAAATTTGTGATAGCAGATAGAACATTATCATCTTCGATAAAAGAAATGTTTTTATCTTTAATAAAAACTGTCGTTTGAGGTAAGGGAGAAATCTTAGATTTAATTGTAGTGATAGTAAGTCCTTCTCCATCATTTGTCACAATTTCAATTATTATTTTGTCTCGATCTGATATTGTTAGAATGTTTTGACTATCCTTAGAATATATTTGATTTAAAGGAATAAGCCAACTGCCATCACCTTCTGATTTTATCTGGGTTAAAAGCGGATAGCTATCTTTTACACTCAAAATGATATAAGAATTAATCAAAGGATCGATTGAATTTGATCGTAAGACTTTACCAAAGGCTGGACTAATATTTTGTAAACTATTTAGATTAGTTTGAGGAGTAATAAAACTAAACGATCTGCCATTGGGCTGAGTAATCATTTGATTATTATCAGTTATTATTTTAAAGAAATATTTTTTACCAGGTAGTAATTCTTTTAACGTTGCCAAGTGGACTATGTATTGACCTTTTTTTTCACCTAAATTATTTAGGTCTTTCTCATCATAAACAATTTTATTTTCTTTGTTCTCTGTCTCCCCATAAAGAACCCAACCAGACTCTTGTTTATCTGTTTGCCAAAATATACTTGTTTGTGTTGGTGACATGTTCACTATTTCAACTCTTTTTGCTACCTTTAAAGATGCTTTAGATGAGCCAGCCATACCCAAAAAAGATCTTGCAAAAAAAACGGTAATAAGAAGTACAAATAAAAAACCAATCACTGTTGGTAGTTTGTTTTCTTTAGGCACATAAAAATCGGAGTATATCATAGTTACTCAGTTTTATTTTTTAATATTTCCAAAAGTTCTTTGCTGATTTTATATTGATATAATTGAGGCAGACTAATTCTTGATTTTATTTTATCTTCAGTTGAAACATGATAGATATCCGCAATCAGCCAACAAACCACCGTCAAAAAAACCCCTATCGACAATAGTAATACTTCTTTTCTGTTCATAAATAATAACCATCAATTGTTAAATTGACTTTTAAATCTCCCGAGCCGGTCGACTCTTTATCTCGACTTATTGTCAACCCGTCAATTAATTTTAGCCTTCTTTGAGCAAATATATCTGCCATAAACAATTTTAAGTTTTCAAAACTGGTAGTTACCTCCATCTTTAACTTAACATTTTGTTTTTCTTTGTTTGTTTTGGAAAAATTTATATCAACGATACTGGCCTTATTAAGAATAATGGAATTTTTATCAGCGGCTTTTTTTATATCTTCAATAATCTTATTTACTTCTGGATGTTCAGAAATTGATTGACTAAGTAATGGTAAATTGTCTCTATTTTCTTCTATTTGCGTTTGAATTAAGGTGATATCATCTATCTTTTCTTCGTAAACTTGATCAACTTTTATTAGGTCCACTTCTTCTTTTTTTAATGAATAGGCTGTAGTTAATGATGGTTTTATTGCAAAAATAATAAAAACCGAAAAAATAATTAGAAAAAAAATAATGTAAATATATTCTACGCTTTTTTTTTCAAAGATTGATTTTGATATCGCGCTTAAATTCATAATTTTTTTCAGATATTAACAAATTTTTCTAAAAATAATACAAAACTATATCCTGTTTCAGTTTTTTTAATATTTTGAAGGCTGACATTTTTGAATTTATTCTCTTTTTTTAATAGAGCATAAAATGCTTGTAAATGCTGTGCATTTCCTGCATCACCAACAATTCTTATGGATTCGTCTTTTACCTCCATATTTGTCAAGGTGATTGTTTCTGGAAATGAATCGGTAAAATAGCCTATCATCTCACTAAATTTTTTTTGTTTAAGAAGCATTTCTTCTATAATTAGGCTTCTTTTATCAATCTTAACGGCTTCATTAAGAAGAGGCAAAACAATCTGAACAATTTCCTTTTTTTGTTCAACCCCCTCTTTTAAATCTATGATTCTTTGATCAATTTGGAACCTATAAAAAAAGACCCCAATTACAACTAACTGAGTTATAACAATAATATAACGTAAATAATTAAGACCAAAGAAAGTTAATTTATCCAATAAACTAACCTCTTTTTTTTCTATCAAATTTATTTTGTATCTCATTTCTTTTTAGAAATTTTTTTACTGACTCGTGATTTTAATCTTATTGCTTTATTTTTATGAATTACGTGGTGCTTAACTGCCTTATCTATCTGAGAATAAAACAAGCTGATTAATTTTTTTACGTCGGAACCTCCTTTTCTAATCTTTTTTAATGTTGTCTGGTAAGCCTTAATGTAAAGACTGTTTACTTTGGTTCTTTTTTTATCTTTTCTAACTTTTTTTATAGCTGATTTAATTATTGGCATGAACAAAAACACCCCTTTTCTATTATTAATTTATAATTCATATTCTTTTGTAAATACCTTTTCTCCATAACTTCCTGAAAATTTTAGTGACACTTTTATAGGACCGGTAATATTATGATATCGGCAAACACCTGATGAACAAGTGCCTAAAATAATCTTTCGTCCAGATGGAGAAGGCTCTCCGCACTCCCAAACACTATTTTCTTCATTACATTTTCCGATGGCACCCTGAGAAACGGTTCCGCCACCATCGCCTGTATCTTCATTGATAACTAAGTAGCTCATTTCAAATTCAATGGACTCAGTCCCATTTGGGGCATTATTTATTGAAAGGATCGCCTCACCTTTTTTTGTTGATTTTAAATCTACTTGTACGGAGCTATCAACCGTCGGAAAGATATTGTCAGATGTAATTATTTGTGCATTATTGTCAACGGCTGTATTTCGACCCTTCAAATACTTATACCCAAAAAAAGAAACCAATAATAAAAAAACTCCACCTATGATCATTATTTGTTTACGATTTAGTTTCATATGTTTATTAAATTTCTAATTTTTCTGACAAATAACCAGCTAATTTATTTATTTCAATTCGCTCCTGTTTCATCGTATCTCTATCTCTTATCGTGACTGCCCCGTCCTCAATCGTCTTAAAATCAATTGTAACACAAAAGGGGGTACCGATCTCATCTTGACGACGATACATTTGGCCAATATTTCCAGAGTCATCAAATTCGCAGACATAAGTCTTTTTAAGATCATTAAGAAGCTCTAAAGCTTTCGATTTTAATTTTTCATCTTTTTGCAAAGGAAATATGGCCACCTTAACCGGTGAGAGGCTCGGCCTCAGTTTTAAGACAATCCTTTTCTTACCATTGATCTCTTCCTCATAATAGGCATTGATAAGAATTGTAATTAATAATCGTGACAGTCCAAAAGTTGGCTCAATCACATGAGGAACAAGTTTTTCGTTAGTTTTTGGATCTCGGTAGCTTAGATCAACTCCGGAATTTTTGATATGATTTTTTAGATCAAAATCGGTTCGATATGCCAGTCCCCACATCTCTTTCCAGCCAAATGGAAACTCATACTCAACATCCATGGTTTTTTTTGAATAATGAGATCTTTCAAAGTCCTCGTGTTCACGCCATCGTAGTTTATTTTTTTGCAGTCCGAGTTCGAGAGCAAAGTTCCACATCTCACTCTTCCATATTTCATAAGTCTTTTCCCAATCTTCGGGACGAATAAAATATTCAAACTCCATCAAATCAAATTGAAGGGTTCGAAAAACTCCCTGACCCAAAGTGATCTCATTTCTAAAACAAATTCCCTGAGAGGCAATTCCAAACGGCATTCTGACCCTCATCGTATCAACGACATTTTTAAAGTTCATAAAAATCCCCTGAGCCAGTTCTCCTCGTAAATAAGCGGTTGATTTGCTGTCTTCAACCATACCGATCTTTGTTTCAAAAAGAAGATTAAACTTTCTAACATCGGTTAGGTCGGATGATCCACAGTGCGGACACTTTAATTTATTGGCTCTAATTATCTCGGTTAACTTTTCAACCGGTAAACCCTCAACCTTAGTATCTTTTAACTTAGCCTCAATCAAATGATCGGCTCTTGTTCTATATTTACATTGTTTACAATCAACTAAAGCGTCGTTAAAGCCAGACACATGACCGGATGCTTCCCAAACTTTTGGATTTAAAATTACTGAGGAATCCACCATGACAATATCACGTCTCCCAAAAACAAATTTTTTTATCCATAGATCACGAAGATTATTCTTTAGCAATACGCCGTAATGGCCAAAATCCCAAGTATTAGCTAGTCCACCGTAAATCTCCGATGAAGGATAAAAAAACCCCCGTCTTTTTGCTAGTGCAATTATGTTATCCATAAGATATGTGTTTATTATAACGGAAGCAGGGGAATTTTTTCATTAATAATTTCTTCTATCATTGACTTTAATTCATGTTTGCTCACTTTTTTATCCAAGTAACCCATAAGCTTCATAATTTGGATCAAATAATCATCCAAAATCACTATTGATTTGATTGACTTTGTCAGATCTATAAAAAAATTTTTAGTCAGATTATATATCTTTATTTCTCTTTGCTGTTCCGGCAATAACCGATCCAGGACAAACAAAAACGTATATAATTGTTTGACTTTTTTTTCATCCTTCTTTAGTTCAGAAAAACCGGAGATCAACTCACTTTCCTGAAGATAATAATGGTCATTTTTATGACTTACTAGGACATTGACCAAATTACCTGTCTGCAGATGAGGAGAACGTCGACTAGTTATCTTCTTGACCCCTTTGGCAAATACTGTCAGACGACCTAATTCCTGACTAAAAACGCTGATCAAAACATCCTTATTGAGAAGATCTTTCTTTTTCAAAACAATTGCCTCGGTCTTTAAACTTCTGGAATTAAAGCTCATTTCTTTATCACTTTATCTGCTCTCAAAAGTCCATCAAATAAAGATCTATTGTTGAAGCTTACTTTTAGTTTTTGCTCCTCTACTCCTGCCTGCTTTTGAACTAGCAAAGAATAGTTGTTTGTATCGATATTTGAAGGCAAAGTATATTTAAGAGTCACTGTAGCTTGTCCTTGGGTGGGCACTCCTAAAAAGCCTTCAAAGACCGTTTTTCCCAACTCATCATAGGTCTGGACTTTTTTAGATGAGCCATCGAAACTAACTAACTTTGAGCCCTGTGGAACATAAAATCTTATCCAGTTACGAAGGACGGCATTCAAGCAAAGCCCACCCCGTTCCAGATTACAGTCTGAGGCTGGATAAGGATTTCGAAAAACGATCACAACCTCTCTTTCTTTTCCATTGGTCTTTGAATCAATACTTTCACTGACAAACATGTTAGATTTGGCTCCAGCAAAATTTACATTATTAATGTGAAGATAATCACCCTCGTAATCTCTGATTCTTCCGGAAAAATTTAATTGTTCCAAAGATTCTTGAGTTTCCGAATCATTAAAATAAACTAGAATATGTTTTTCCTCAAGATTTTTGAACATTGTTTCCATCAAAGTCCCCCAATATTTTGAAGGCGAAAAACCGATTGCGTTATAAAATAATCTATACATTAAATCACCTAGGATTCCTTTTCTATTTTCTTTTACATAACCAACCGGCCTATCAACTAAATCAAATAATGTATAAATGGCCTGAGGACAATCACATCGCGGGTCCATCTTGGCACTAAATCTAATTCCGGAAACATCGACATCTCCAAATATTGTTAACATATCAACCAATATTTTTGAGTCCAACGCAATAATCCCATCGTAGGTAACTTTGGCCCCACTTTTTTGATAAAGGCTTTCAAATAGCTTAATTGACTGAACAAAATCAGGGGAAAGATTGCTATCACGAATATAAAATTGACTGACACCTTTATGATAAGTTAATATTTCTGGGGGCGCCTTAGGATGATTTGAGATAGAAGCATCTAAAGAATAAATATCATCAGATCTATATATGGTCATCTTTCCATTGTTGACTTTAAACACCGCATAAAAAGTCAAAAAACCACCTGTTGCTCTTCTTTCTTTATCATTTTGATACAAAATTAAATAGGTTTTTTCTTCCTTACTGCCAAGAATTTCTGGTAGTTTTTTAATCAATGGTTTGGCATTAACAAAAAGTTCTGTCACCCCTTCAAATTGATCTTTAATATTGACAATCTTCTCCCGAAGAATTAGCTTACCTATTTTTTTTGGGTAACGATTAGGATTTATCTTGGCTATGCTTTTCCCTGCTTGATCTAAGTCTTCTGCAATTGGGTCAACCTTTTGAACCATTTTATCTAATGTCAAAACAGCTGTTTGTAATCTGTCTTCAGCCGACTTTTCCGCAAAAGACTGTTCACCTTTTTTAAAACCAATTAAGTCAGCATAGGGTTCGATGGTATCAACAGTTTCTTTGGCCGCTTTAACCAAATAATTACCAGCAGTTAATCCGTTTTTTAGGTCAGAAACATAAGGAATAAAAGATGCCCAGTAAATTGGTTTAGCTGCTTTTTCAAGATTTTGGTATTTATTTGAAAAATCTCCTAATCTTGTTTTTAATAGCTCAATATCATTCTGAGCAAATATTGACTTCATCTCGCGAGCAGAAGCCAAGACAATATTTGCTTTTGCTTTGATGTTAATAATTGGCCTATAAACAAAAAAATAACCAAGAATTAATAATACAACTAAAAAAATCAAACTATTTTTATTTCTCATATTTTTATTATACAGCACCTCTCCCACTTATCATCACAATTGGAGTTAGGAGCATAATTTTTATATCATTCCATAGTGACATATGCATTACATAATCGGCATCAATCATAATTCTTTTGTCAAAATTTATCTCTGAACGGCCGGTTACCTGCCAGAGACCAGTAATTCCTGGTTTGACTGAAAGCACGTCGCTAACTAACTTTTTTGTGTGAGGATATTTGCTCAATTGATTTTCTAATTCATCAGGATAATACGCTCTTGGTCCAACCATGCTCATCTCACCCTTAAGAACATTTATTAGCTGAGGAATTTCATCAATCGAATGACGCCTTATAAATTTTCCAATATTGGTTACCCGAGGATCTTTGATTAGCTTGTAACTGCTTCTTTTATATTCATCAAATAACTTTTTAAGTCGTGGGTCAGTCCTAAGCAAATAGTGAGCGTTATTGATCATTGATCTAAATTTATACATTTTAAATTTTTTTCCTGCCTCACCAATTCTTTCGGGAACATCAGCCAAAACCGGACCTTCTGAATCAATTTTTATTAATAAGGATATTAATAAAGTTAACGGGAAAAAAAATATTAATAAAATAAAAGCTACAAAAATATCAACTACTCTTTTTAAATAAAAACTGTATTTTTTTCCTGTAAACATATTTACCATATTTTTATGTCAGTTTATCGTATTCCGTACCCGCAAAATTTTCAACGAGTTTTTTAACTTTAGACATGGAGCTTTTTTTGGCAATTAAAATAACATCTGCTGTATTAATTATAATATTCTCTTCCAAATCAACTCCAACAATTAGTTTTCCATTATCGTAATTATAGACAAGGCTATCCTTTACGTCTTCTAGCTGAACTTTACCTCTGACAATATTTTCGCTTGGTAATGATTGAAGAGCTTCTTTTAACGCTTCCCAACTACCTACGTCAGACCAACCAATATCTTCAACGATGACTTCTGCGTCAGATTTTTTTAGATTTTCAAGGATAGCATTATCAAAACTAATGCTTTCCATTTGATCATATTGGGTTCGCAGTATTTCATCATAATCTTTTTTTCCATAGTGATCTAAGATCACTTGGTTTTTTTTATATATTGAAGGAGCATATTTTTTAAAAGAATCATTTAAGAACTTTGGAGTTGTAACAAAATAACCTAAATTCCAAGCATGGTTACTTGATTGAAAAAACTTTTTAGCCAATTTTTCATCCGGTCGATACTTCCAACCGACAAACTCAAAAAAATTAATTCCATCTAGGTTGTCAATCTCATCACCAAAATTAACATAACCAAGATTGACTGAAGGAAAACGAGGTTTATGGGAAATAAATATTATTTTATTAGGATTTTTTTTAATTTTTTTATGAGCTACCTTTAACATTTTTTTAAATAGATCTACATTTTTTACCAAATGATCACTCCATAATATCGCTATTGGCTCATTTGGCTGAAACTTACTTAGAATTCCTGCTGATAAGGCGATTGCGGGTCCGGTATCTTTTTTAAATGGTTCTAAAATAAAATTTCTTTCGGGAATTTGAGGAAGTTGCTTTTGAATAAGTTTTTTATAAAAAGCATTGCTTGAAATATAGATGTCATTATGATCAAAGTCAGGCAGTAATCTTTCGACTGCTAACTGAAGGGTTGATTTATTACCCACGATTCTTTCAAACTGTTTTGGAGATTTTCTTCTAGATAAGGGCCAAAGTCTAGTACCTGTCCCACCAGCAAAGATGATTGCTTTCATAAATTGTTTAAAAAATTATCAACAAACTTTTCTTTACTAAACTTCTCAATACTGCTTGTCCCAAATTCTTTAACCTTAGCCCTTAAATTGTACTTAATTTTATCTAATCTTTCAATCGCACTCCTTAAGCTTTTCTCTGTTTGAATGTTAAACAATATTCCGGTTTTCCCATCAATAACTGTCTCCAATACTCCACCTTTTTTATAAGCAATAACAGGACAGCCAAATAACTGTGCCTCCAGAGAGACGTAACCAAAATCCTCTTCCTGAGGCATGATTAAAGCTTGAGCGCTTGAGTAAAGGTTCCCCAACTCAACGTCAGATAATTTTGAGAGAAAAGTAATGTTATTACACGCCATTTGTTTTAATTTATCTTCTTGACTCCCCTCACCAACAATAATTAGCGGTTTATTTAACTTATTAAATACTTTAATCACTAAATCAACTTTTTTATATGGTTCGAGTCTAGAAACAACTAGAAAAAACTTAGAATTTTGAATTTTAAATTTTGAATTTATTTCGGATTTCGGATTTCGGATTTCGGATTTTATTTCCTCCCAGTATTCAATATCAAACCCCGGATACACCACCTCCGACTCTCTTTTGTAGTACTTCTTACAGCGCTCTCTAACTATCTCTGATATCGAAATGATTTTATCTGGTCTCTGACTGGCAACTAAGTCCCAATTTTTAAAAATATTTAAATAACCACTAACGAAATATCGAATTAACTTATTACCTAAATAATCTTTTTGATGCGACCAGAGATATCTTGTTGGTGTCAATAAATAACAAATATGCCGTGTCCCTGGTTGAGTAATGACTGCCTTGGCAAAAGAAGATGTGACAGAAATGACCAGATCATATTCGGAAAAATCAAATGATTCGAAAGCAAAAGGATAAAAAATAAAGGATAGAATTCTACTTTTTTTTATAAAATTAGGAAAATTCTGTAAAAATGAAGTTTTTATTTTTAAATCTTTCGCCCAATCAGCTTTTTCTTTATCAAAATATGATGTATAAAAAACAGCTTCAGGGAACATTTCATGAAGATTTAAAAGCACCCTCTCAACTCCACCCCACTTATCAATCCAATCATAAACAATGGCGATTTTTTCAGGCTTCAACATAGTCTCTATTATAACAATCTATTTTATGTTATATAATTTTATTGATGAAGTTTTCAAAACAAAATATTAAGGATATTCCTATTGAGGTTGCTCATGGCGGTGCTGGTTCAAGACAACTTCTCGTTACGCCTGACAAACTTACTTCTTCATATTTTGAAGCATTTACAAAAGGTTTTTTGGAAGCAGGAAAAATATTTGACTGGCATGAACATAAAGATATCGATGAAATATATATTGTCTTAAATGGTAGTGGAAAATTTTACTGTAGTGATGAGGTTGTTAATTATCAAGTGGGAGATATTATTACAATTCCCGCTAATACTAAGCACAAAATAGAAGCATTGGGAAATGAAACAAGCGAATACTATTTTATTAGGATAAAGTGTAAATAAATTATCCCGTGTCATTCCCGCCCCGGATGACAAACAAGTTTAAAAGATTAATTAAGCAGAAGTGCCTTTCTTTGACAACAACCATGAAGAGATCGCAACAATTAAAACGATCATGGCAAAAAGAAATTGAAAACTAACTAAAAGAAGAACTGCAGCAACTAAGCCAAAAAGGGCTAAATATTTGAGAATTGTTTGCTTGTCAATTTGCATATAATGTTTCTTCGTATATTTTAACAGTTTCGTCGGTCATCTTTTCAAAAGCATATTTGTTGATGATGTTTTTATAATCAAATTTCGGTTTATTCTCGATAAAACTGTTTATTTTTTTAGTAATATTGTCAGTGTCATTTGGATCAAACGATAAATAGTTCTCTCCAAGTAATTCTTTAAAAACCTCAATATTTGAAGCAATGATCGGACAGTTAAAATTGGCTGCTTCAATTAAAGGTAAACCAAATCCTTCTGATAGCGATGGATGAATCAATGCTTCTGCGTTCTTGTAGAAAAATATCAAATCGGGCAAAGAAGGATTATTTATTAAAATTATTTTGTTTGTCCACTTCATTATATTAATATAATGAAGTATTCGTGCTGAAAAAAAATCATTAGGACCCAAAAGAATTAGTTTACTATTTGTCTTTACTTTAACGAAAGCTTCTAATAATTTCTCAACATTCTTATGAGGGTAAAAATTGCCAACATAGATAAAAAAATTATTAAATTTTTTGCTCAAATCTTTATCTTCTTTTGATTTCAATATTTGATAGCTTACTCCTTCATAGATAGGACATGTTTTATTTGATATTTTATTTCCGTAAATATCTTCCAATTGTTTTTTTACAGTTTTTGTAGGGGTGATGATCTTCATGGCTCGACTAACCTGACAGCGAAGAATTATTCTAAAAAAGAAATGTTTTATCTTATAAATAAATTGATTTTTTGTCGATGCTTTTCCTGTTTTAAATAATAAAGGCGTTGCGTCATGAACTGTGGCAACAAATTTTTTAAAATACAAAACAGGATAACTAAAATAAGTAAAATGGACTAGGTCTAAATTGTCTTGATAAAGTTTAATTGCAAAACCAATTTGCTCAGCAAAAGTATGCCAACGTGCATTGACTTTTCTTTTGATGATGTTTTTATTTTTAAAATAAGTATTTTTATAATCCTCTGGTAATAGATATATGTAAAATTCATTATTAAGTTCTTTTTTTTCTAAATAATATATTAGGTTTTTTAAGTAAGTTCCAACTCCGGTTTGAGAATATAATCTGGCGTCAATTCCAATTTTTTTCATTTGTTAAATTGTTTTTTAATATCTATTACAAAATAAACTAATTTATTAATAAACCAATTATTATTCTTTGCCTCATGTTTGTCATAAAAAATCTTCATAGAATCATAAAAATAATCATTGGTTTTTTTTCTAATATTGACGTCTTTTTTCTTCAAACCAGAGGCAGACTTTAGATGAAGAATTTTCCATAAGGGATAATAAATTATTTTATATCCTAATTTTTTAATCTGAAAAGCCATCTCAATATCTTCTCCGTAGGCAAAATAATCATTATCAAATCCACCAAATTTATCAAGAATTTCCCGCTTTGTAAATAAAAAGGCCCCTGTGGGAACGTCTATCTCATGAATCTCATTTAAATTTAAATTAGCTAAATGATATCCACCAAATAACTTATTAAGTATTGGTATATTATAAAAAAAGCTTTCCAATCCAGAAAAATATGTAAACGTTCTCCAAAGAGTTGGAAATCCTCTATGAGAGGCGGGATCAATCTCTCCTGATGATAGCAACACCTTAACGGTCAATGCTCCTATATTTTTTTGTATTTCCATTAACTTTATCAAATCTCTAAAATCAAGATCTGAGACAATTGCATCAGAATTAAGATATAAGATATATTTTCCTTTACTCTTTTCAAGTCCGAGATTGTTTCCTTTACCAAAACCGAGGTTTTTTTTACTCAAAAATACGTGAAGATTATCCCACTGTTTTTCCAAATTCAAAAGCTCCTCAACACTTCCATCATTTGAATTATTATCAACAACTATTATCTCGTATTCCAGCGGGTATTTAATGAAGTTATTTTTTAATGAAAGAAGACATTGCTTGGTTATTTCTTTTGTATTAAAAGAAACGATAATTATTGAAAGAGGGGTCATATATAAATTATATATTATCGCTTTGGTGACTGTTTCATTCTTCTTGCTTTTCCTCCTGTGCCTACTTTTCTTGTTTCTTTCTTTCTTGGATCTCTTGTCAATAATCCATTCTCTTTAAGAAGCGGACGATAGGTATCATTATCAACAATCAAAAGTGCTCGAGATATTCCATGAACCATAGCATCCAACTGTCCGGTTGTTCCACCACCACTTACTATTATTGAAACCGCAAATCGATTTTCATTTTTTGTCAAAATTAATGGCAATGATAAAAACTTCTTTTTATACGCCTTAAATGATGTTGCGTCTACAGATTTGCCATTAATAAAAATTTCTCCCGTTTTTATTTTTAACTTTCCTACCAATGCTTCACCAGCGCTTTTTTTTACTAAATAAAGTCTTACTCGGGCAACCGACTGCTTCCTTCGTCCAATCGCTTCGTAATAAGTCAGGTTTTTTATTTTTTTAGCCATATTATTTATTTATAAATTTACTTTTAAAACTGTGCTCTGCATTTGGAAATACATTGACTCGATTCAACCGATCGCTACGAAATTTATTCTTTGCTAACATTCCTGACACAGCTCTTTTAATAATTTCTCTTGGATCTTTTTTTAGTAAGTCAGCAAAATTAATTCTTCTTAAGCCTCCTGGATAACCCGAATAGTTTGTATACTCTTTAGATAATGATTTTTTTCCAGTTATGACAACTTTAGATGCGTTAATAACAACAACATAATCTCCAATATCCATATTTGGAACGTAATTTGTTTTATGTTTTCCTTGAACTAGTTTAATAATTTGAGGAGTTAAACGTCCTAGCACTTTACCAGAAGCATCAATCAAATGCCACTTTCTGTCAATTTCTTTTCCTTTAGTTGGTTTTGTTGATTGAGTTAATTTATTCATATTTTATTCTGTTTTATAATCGGATATACCCATTCGATACGAGCTTTTTCAGCTCCATCAGACTCCCGTTGTCCTAATTTAATTACTCTTATATATCCTCCATTTATTTTTGATATAACTGGACTTATGTCTTTGTATGCAATTTCAATTACTTCTAAATTATTTAATTTATGTTTTAAATAATTAACATTTGCTTCTGTCCTTACTTTCATTTTCTCTATCAACCTTTCAATCACAGGTTTAATTGCCTTAGCTCTAGATAAAGTTGTTGCTAACTTTCCATTTAAAAAGAAATTAAGTGCTAATTTTCTTACTATGGCACGATTAGCATCTACCCCGTTACTGAATTTTAATTTTTTTACTCCATGTCTCATACTTTATGAACTTTAAAACTTTATTAACTAAGACTTATATCCATCTTCTTTAATTCTTCTTCTATCAACTCAATCGATTTCTTACCAACACCTTTCATTCCGGTCAATTTTTCTTTTCCAGTTTTGACAAGATCGGCTACCGTTTCAATCTTTTCTCGAAGCAAAGCATTGATTACTCGGGATGGTAAATTCAATTCGTCAATGATAATTTCAAATAACTTTTTATCGATCGCTTCTTTTTTTTCATCAGCTAAACTTGTTTGCTTTTTCAATTCTGGTTTATCTTTACCAGAAAGAAGATAATCAAAATATTGAGTTAATAACTCCGATGCTTCTTTGATAGCTGTTTCAGGTTTAATACTTCCGTCAGTTTCAAGTTCTATAATCAATCTATCTGAATTATCTTTCCTACCTATTCTGGCTTCTTCTACTTTAACATTTACTTTTTTTATAGGTGAAAAAAAAGCATCGACTGGAATATAACCTGTCTTTTTTTCTTCTCGATCCTCAACTGTCGAATAACCAACTCCTAACTCAACAATTGCCTCAAAAGAAAATTTAGCCTTATCATCAGTTATTTCAGCAATATAAAAATCGCTGTTAATTGGCTTTATCTCTCCTTCTAAATCTTTTGCAAATATTTTTTTTGCGCCCTTACCTTCAAAACTAACCTTGTATGGGCCTCCTTCTTTCACATCAAATTTAAGTTGTTTTAAATTCAACATAACTTCCAATATTGATTCTTTTACTCCCGGAATTGTGGAAAAAAGATGAGGAGCTCCATCAAATTTAATATTTGTAACTGCTACACCTTTTAAAGAAGAAAGAAGAGTTCTTCTTAAGGCATGACCCATGCTTTGACCAAAACCTTGTGGCAATGGTTCAATAACAAACTTTCCATAATTACCCTCTTCAGTTTTTTGGGTGAAAAAAATTGGACTAAACATAAATATATATAAAATTTATAATCTTTATAACCGTTATATTATCTGGAATAATACTCAATGATTAATCTCAGATTTATCAATTTTTCAATTACCTCTTGGGTTGGCTCGGATATCAATTTGCCTATTATAGCTTTTTTTTCTAGCCAGGAAGGCAAAATAATATCCTTGTTATCTAATGAGGCTTCAATATACATAATTTTTGTCGTCTTAACATCGCCAAAACTTATTTCATCTCCCACTCTAACTTGGTAAGAGGGAATTGATAGTGTTTTTTTATTAACTATGATATGTCCATGAGTAATCAATTGACGGGCCGCAGCTCTCGTTGGAGCAAAACCTAAATGAAATACTATATTATCAAGGCGACTTTCCAGCGAATGAGATAAATACGAAGCGGTGTTGCCTTTCTTCATACTCGCCTTTTTATAATAATTTTTCAATTGCCTTTCAGTAATTCCGAACATATATCTTAATTTTTGCTTTTCTCTTAGTTGAGTACCTCGCTCTGATACTTTTTTTCTTTTTCTAAGTCCATGTTGTCCTGGAGGAACATTAAGTTTTTTTAACAAACGAGCATGGGATTTAGATCCAACTGTTTTCAGTTCTAGATCGACACCTTCTCTTCTTGAAATCCTATTTTTTGGTCCTAAGTATCTCATATTTTTAAACTCTTCTAATCTTCGGTGGTCTCACACCATTGTGAGGAACCGGTGTAATATCTATAATTCGATTAATATCAATTCTTGATGCTTTGACTGCTCGAAGGGACGCTTCTCTGCCCGGGCCAATTCCCTTAACCAAAACGTCTGCAACTTGAAATCCATATTTCTCTTCTGCTTTTTTTATAGCGTTTTCAGTTGTCACAGTGGCTGCATAAGGAGTTGACTTTCTTGTTCCTGAAAATCCATGCATTCCAGTCGATCCAACTACTAATGGATTACCTTTTTCATCGGTAATCGTAACTAAAGTATTATTAAAAGTAGAGGTAATATATATCTTACCTTTAATAACCGTTTTGTTTGATTGTTTTTTTATCATATTAATAATATTTATTTACTGTCTTTAGTTTTAACTGCTTCGGCTGTTTTATTTTGTTCTAACTTTGCCCACATCTCTTTCTTTAGAGCACCAACCGTCTTTCTTTTTCCTCTCTTAGTCCTGGCATTTGACTTTGTCCTTTGACCATCAACAGGTAAACCTCGAACGTGTCTTATTCCTCTATAGGTTCCAATCTCTCTTAATCTTTTAATATTTTCATTAATCGCTTCTCTCAAATAACCTTCTACTTTATAATTTGTCTCGATTACTTCAAGGATCTTTTTAAATTCTTCTTCGGTGACTTCCTTAACTTTTTTACTGGCGTCTACTCCCGTTTGTGATAGAATACCTTTTACATTGGTCCAACCAATACCATATAAAATCGTCAAGGCATAATCGATTCTCTTTTCATCCGGTAATGTGACTCCAAGCATTCTCGCCATAATTTTTATCCTTGTTTTTGTTTATGTTTAACGTTTGAACAGACAACATATAAATTACCTTTTCTCTTAACAATCTTGCACTTTGGACAAATTTTTTTTACTGATGAGTGAATTTTCATAATTATTTTCTATAGGTAATTCTACCTCTATTCAAATCATAATGAGTCATCTCTAACTGAACCTTATCTCCTGGAAGAATCTTAATATAATTCTTCCTCATCTTCCCTGATAAATAGCACAAAATTACTTTTTCCGAGTTTAAAAGTTTTACTTTAAACAGGGTATTGGGAAGATTTTCAACCACTTCTCCCTCGACCGTAATCACATCATCCTTCATAAAGTCTATATTTTAACATAAAA
>CAYIMI010000002.1:0-22431 GCA_964364445.1 uncultured Gammaproteobacteria bacterium | reverse complement strand
AATTCCTCAAGTTTACCCTGATTATGAGTCGCAATTAAAATCTTTTTCACTTTTTTAATAATGACAATGCTTTATCGAATCCTATGCTAATAATTAATTCCCCGATCTTTGGTCCAAAAGGTTTATTAGTTAAGGTTTGATAGATAACTTCAAAGGCTTCCTTCGGTTTAATTCCTTCGGATTTAATACATTCGAAGACAACTTGTTGAATTTGTTCTTTATCGTCTTTATTTTGTAAAGACTTCAATCGATCTAACGATTGAAGTAGAAATTCTTTTTGTATCTCAGATGGTGAAAATTTTTCTGTTGTTTTAACTTCAGTTTTTTCTTGGGAGTATTTTTCTAAATAAATTTTTGCGAATTTTATCCGTTCTTCAAGAATTATTTTTTCATCTTGAGATAAAGGCGATTTTTTTTGGAGTTCAAAGAAATTTTCAATATTTTCTTTATTTGTTTTAATTAAATTAACAACTGTTCTAAATCTTGGCAGATAAATTCTTTTTTTAGATAAAGGTTTAACTTCGGATAATTCAATAATTCTGGCGTAGTCGGTAGCGACTTCCCCAGCTTTATCTTTAGGTAAGTTATTTTCAAGTTTCAAATAGTAAGCATTGAGGCAACGATCATAATCATCAAAAAGATTTGGAATCGTATCGCCGTTTGGATCAAAATCAAGATGGGTCTTGATAGGAGTTCGAACCAATAAAAAGCGGAGCAGATCAGGCGGTAAAATTTGAGAAACTTCTTTAGCTGATGAGCCGATTCCTTTTGAAGATGACATTTTTTTGCCTCCAATTGTAAACCATTCATAACCACCAAGAGGATCAGGAGGATTTGTTCCTAATACTTCTTTACAGAAATGAATTCCCATATCATATGAACCACCTGATGACATATGATCTTTTCCCGAAGATTCAATCGTGATCCCGATTACTTTCCAATGAGCCGGCCAGTCCAACTTCCAAACAAGTTTACCGTTCTCATTAATTGGCTCAACTTTTCCTTCATAAGCGCAACCTTCTGCCCACTCAACCATATGAGGTTCGCATCGATAATAAACATATTTTCCGTCCCATTTATAAACGCTGGTGGTACTAATTTTTCCACATTTTTCACAAATTGGATTATAAGGGAACCAATTTGATGCTCGATCTTTTTTTACAACTTTCTTATAAATATCCCTGACGATGTCAGCCTTATCAAGAATCAGTTTGATAACTTCGTTCATTTTACCTGCTCGATGGAGTTCGGATGACCAAATTATTTGTGGATGACAGTTTATTGAATTAAAAACCTCGATAAATTCGCTTGCAAAATAATCGGCAAAAGATTTAAATCCTGCCTCAGGTGAAGGAATTTTATACAAAGGCATTCCCATATATTTCCCCCATTTGTTGGCATCGAGATAGCTAGGCATTCCATCCATCGGGTCCATATCATTGAAGACGTAGGAAAATTTTGTATTAACGCCGATATCTTTTAGAGCTTTATGAATCAGATCATGAACGATTACTCCACGGAGAGATCCAACGTGGACCCGACCAGATGGTGTTTTCATATCGTCAGCCCATTCAAGGGGTAAGTTTCTTTCTTTCAATCTTTTCGCTTCGCGGTCTGCCCAAATCATATGTTTAATTTTATCACGAATACTATAAAGTAATTAAAGAATTTGTTGGGAGAGATTTAAAGTTAAACCCATCAATTATTTCTGAACAAATAATTTTTATGTCAGGATTATCTGAGTATTGAAGAGAATAATAATTGGGATGTTGATTATAATGACAATATGCAGAAATAGTATTTTTTCCTGCTACTCCAATATTTAGAGCTTGAATACTACGAGAATTTTTTTTCAAAATATCGGTTGTTTTTGATAAAGCTTGAGTAAGGCTCATTTTTTTAAGATAATCGTTTAAAAGAAACCATATTTTTTGTGCTCCTATATTTCCAGGAAGTGAAAGAGTAACACCCTTCAAAAGTCCATTAAAAACATAAGAATAAGATTCGTTTGTATAAGGCTGGTTATATTCAATATTATTTTTATGTTGTGGAAAGGAAGCGCTCCGCGCATGAATAGAAAAAATATTAGATTCTGAGAATTTTGCAAATTTATCTTTTTCTTCCCAAATAGGCTTAAGTGATTTATATTCTTGCCATTTACTATTCTCAAGCCAAGAGAATCCCCAACCGTCGCCTTGCCAATCGCCATCAAAGGCTTTACTTTTTTCAGCCATTTTAGCAAATGAAGTTAATATTTTTTTTGGGCTGATCGGTTGTTTTGATTTTGCTAATAAGAATCTGCACATGATTATAAAATTTTCTTTAATGTCTTAACAACTAAGTCAATATGTTTTTTTTCAACAATAAAGGGCGGTAAAAATCGTACCACTGTTTCCCCAGCAGGAATGGCTAGTATTTTTTCTCCCTGTAATTTTTTTAATAAACCATTTCGGTCTTCTTTTACCTCAACGCCAATCATCAAGCCCTGACCTCTGACATCAAGAATAGAAGAAGACTTGATTGTTTTTAATTCTTTTATAAAATATGAACCTATTTCCCCTACATGTTTCAGTAATCGGTTATCAATCTTATTTAGGGTTGCCATGACGCCGGCACAAGCTAAAGGATTTCCTCCAAAAGTTGAAGTATGAAGTCCTTTAAAAATAGCGTTGCCAATTTTTTGATTTACTAAAGTAGCTCCAACAGGAATGCCACCAGCCAATCCTTTTCCTAAAGTTAATATATCAGCTTCAATACCCGTTTTTTGTATTGACAATAATGAGCCAGTCCTCCCCATTCCTGTTTGAATTTCATCAACAATAAGAAGAACGCCATATTTATTACAAATTTCCCTAACTTTTTTTAAATAATTTTTATCGGGGACATATATGCCACCTTCGCCCTGGATAGGTTCGACTATAAAAGCGGCAGTATTTTTATCAATGACTTTTTCCAAAGCTTGGATGCTGTCATGTTTAATAAATACCACGTTCCACAAGAGTGGTAAAAATGGTTTACGATATTTTTCACCTGCGGTGACGGAAAGCGTTCCTAAAGTTTTTCCATGATATCCGTTTTCACAGGCAATAATCTTTTTTTTACCAGTTGTAGCTACAGCAAATTTCAGGGCTGCTTCGTTTGCTTCGGCTCCTGAATTTGACCAGTAAACGAATTTATATGAAGGCCCACATCTTTTTATAAGAAGCTCTGATGCTTCGGCTCGCGTATCGTTATTAAAACTTCCATGTAAAGTTGTCAGAGTTTTTAATTGTTTAGTTATTTGATCAGTTATCTCTTTGTTAACATGTCCAAAGATATTGACGCCGTAATTGCTCATCATATCCAGGTATTTATTTCCGAGTTCATCGTATAGATAGATTCCCTCACCGCGAACAAAAGTAACTCCTCTGTTCACATATGTATTAACAAGATATTTTTGTTGAAGAAATTGATAATTTTTCATGATAATAAATTAACTTATAATGGTTCCCTTCCCATTGAGGGCATTAATAACAGGATTTTTTATTCGTCCATCAGACCAATAAAGCGTTTTAAGTCCCTGACGAAAAGCTTCTTGGGCTCCTAATAATTTTTTTTTCATACGTCCTTGAGCAAATTCCATATAAGTTGTAAGCTGGTTTTTATCAACCTTTTTAATAAGAGATGATTCGTCTCCAAATGATTTCAAAAGGCCGGGAGCTTCGAACAAAACAATCATTTTTTTTATTTTTAAAGCACCGGCCATCACCGCTACGGCCCAATCATTATCAGTATTTATTATTTTGTTATCTTCACTGAGAGCCGGCGGGCAAATGACCGGTAAATACTTATTATTTAAGAGTAGATTAATTAATTTAGTATTTATTTTTGTTACTTTTCCAGTCATATTGTCTGTGATCAATTTTGTTTTTTCGCCGTCTTTAGCGTAAACCGCAGTCTTTCTTTTTCCTTTCCAAAGCTGTCCATCTATTCCTGATAGTCCTATGGCATTAATTCCATAAGACTGGAATTGAGCAACGATAGTCTTATTAACAAGTCCAGGATAAGCCATGAGAAAAACATCAATGGCAGTTTTATCGGTATAAACACTGGTTATTCCGGTAGGCGAAGTAATTGTCTTAGTTGGAGCTCCAATTTTTTCAGCAATTTCATCACGAGTGACACTGGCTCCGTGAACAAGAATGATTTTTTCTCCATCATCAACAAGTTTTTTTATATCCTGACAGATGTAATCTAAATTAATTTGTTTTCCGCCTCCGATTTTGATGAGAATCATAAGCTTTCTATGATTTTATTTGTAAATTCAGAACTTTTTAATTTTCCACCCAAATCTTTTGTCGTTAAACCGAGTTTAATTGTTTTTGTGATGGACCTTCTTATTTTTTGCGCCATTTTATTTTCGCCTAAAAATTCAAGCATCATAGCCGATGAAAGAAAACTAGCCATAGGATTGGCAACATTTTTTCCGGCATATTTTGGAGCTGAACCATGAACTGGTTCAAATAGTCCTTGACTATTTCCCATATTGCCACTGGCGGCGACTCCCAATCCACCTGTCAAGCCAGCTGCCTCATCGGATAAAATATCGCCAAACATGTTGGTTGTGACAATAACATCAAAAGATTCCGTTTTTCTAATAAGCTGCATTGCACAGGAATCGACTAACATGTCTTCCATGACAATATCAGAATAATTTAAAGCAATTTTTTTTGCTATTTCAAGAAATAGACCGTCGGTAATTCTCAAAATATTAGCTTTATGAACCACAGTAACTTTGTCCCTATTTTGTTTACGGGCTAACTCAAAGGCGAATTTGATAATTTTTTCACAAGCTTTTTTGGTAATAACTCTTTCAGCGATTGCTCCCTCTTTTGTTAATCTTTCCTGACCCACATAAAGATCCTCGGTATTTTCGCGAACAATGACAAAATCTATTCCCTGCTTTTGGCCGGGGATAGGTAGCGATTTAAAAGGTCGGACATTTGCATAAAGATCAAGAATTCTTCTTAAGCGGACGATTGGACTAAAATATTTCTTAATGTTTGGTGGAGTAGTAATGGCTCCAAATAATATAGCGTCACTTTTTTTACAAATATCAATTGTTTTTTCAGGGAGTGGAGTTCCACATTTTTTATAAGCACCAAAACCAATTTCTGCTTTTATAAAATCAAAACCGATTCCAGTTGCTTGGAGAAGTCTGATTGACTCATTAGTGACATCAGGACCAATACCGTCCCCCCCCATGTAACATATTTGATATTTTTTTTTCATGTTTTTGGAAAAAGTTTTTTTAATGAGTCCAACCCATTTTTCTTTAGATAAGGAATGATCCCTCCCGTTTCATAAAACTTAGTCATTAGTGGTGGGACATTTTTTATATCGATTTTGATTTTATCATTTGGCCCGATATTTTTGGTTTCGGCGACGATTGCCAATAATCCCTGGTTAATGCAGTTACGATAAAAAATTCTTGCGAATGATTTGGCGATGATTGCTTTTATTCCAGAAGCTTTAAGAGCGGTAACGGCGGTTTCACGGGAAGACCCACAACCAAAGTTGTTTCCAGCTACAATAAAATCACCATTTTGTACTTTTTTGGCAAACTCCGGTAGGTGCTCAATAAAAGCAATTTTGGCCAGTTCTTTCGCATCAGTGGTTATATTATAACGACCTGGGGTAATCAGATCGGTGTTTATATTATCTCCAAAAATCCAGTTCATAATTAAATTTTTAAATTATAAATATTTTCTCGGGTCGGTAATATATCCGGTGATTGCCGAGGCGGCCGCCGTTGCCGGACTGGCCAAATAAATTAATGCTTTAGGACTACCCATTCTTCCGGTAAAGTTACGATTGCTAGTTGAGACGCAGACTTCATTGTCATATAAAACTCCTCCGTGTCGTCCTAAACAAGGTCCACAACCAGGAGTTAATATAATAGCGTTTTTTTTGGTAAAAAATTTTAGGTACCCTTTGTCTAGTGCTTGTAAATATACTAGTTTTGAAGCAGGGGTAATAATTGTTCTTACGTTAGGATTTAGATCATTTTTCTGCCACATTTTGTATACAATATCCAGGTCTTCAATTCTACAGTTCGTACAGGAACCGATAAAAACCTGATCAACCTTTATTTTCTTTTTTTCAATTTCTAAAACACTTTTCACCCTATCAATATCAGGAGGTTCGGCGATTTGAGGTGTAAGGTCAGAAACATCAAAGTTCATTACTTTTTCGTAAATGGCATCTTTATCACTCCATAATAATTTTTTATCAAATTTATAAGGTCTCTGGTTTTCCTTAAGATATTTACTGGTTTCTTCATCCGGTTCAATAATGGCTGCTTTAGCTCCCATTTCCGCAGACATATTTGACAAAGTCAAACGGGCAGGGACAGAAAAACTACGGACAGTTTCTCCACCATACTCTAATACTTTATAGTTGCCACCTTCCGGACCAAATTTTTTAGCAATCATCAAAATAACATCTTTAGAAAATACTCCTTTTTTTAATTTTCCTTTGACGTTAATTCTTATTGTCTGAGGAACTCTGAACCAACAGGTACCAGTGGCCATAGCAATCGCCGCATCAGTTGAACCAACTCCGATTGTTAAAGCTCCCAAGCCACCACCGGTTGGCGAATGAGAATCAGCGCCAAGAATTAAGTTTCCCGGATTTATAAATCGTTCAGACATTATTTGGTGACAGACGCCATCAGTTGTAATTGGAATACCTTGCTCATTAGCAAATGTCCTAATTTTAGCCTGCAGTTTAGCCATTTGGACATTTGGAGCAGGGAAAGCATGATCAAAAGGAATAAATATTTTCTTTTTGTTCCAAACTTTTTTAGCTATTTCGTAGAATGGGTCAATTGCCCAAGCGCAGGTTGTGTCATGAGCCATAACAAGGTCGAGTTTTGCAATAACAAAATCTCCGGCGTATACTTTTTTTCCAACATGTTGAGAAAATATTTTTTCAGCGATCGTTTGCCCCATATTATTAATCTAAATTTTCAACTCTATTTTTAAGATATTCTTTTTTAATTAAAAGTTTTGGTAAATTATATTGAGAAACAATCTTTTTCAATACTGCTTCCGGTTTATTTTTTTTATTCATTTCTGGTGATTTAGATTTGAATTCTTTAGCTATTTCGGCTGCCTGCTCTTGAGTCAAATCATAATATTCTATTTCTCTTAAGTAATAATAGATCAAATTTTTTCCACTCAATGGTCCCAAGAAAAGTTGATTTTTTTCTACTCCAAAATTCTTCAGATCATGAGCTTCATAAACATAATGATTATTTAGAACGGCTTTTTGGTGGACTCCAGCCGTATGGGTTCGATTGGTGATTGAAACCGGTTCGGTCGGTGAGACATGTAGCTTTATGATAGAGCCCATTAATACATTGAGTGGATAGCAAAGTTTTAGGTCATATCCCTGACATAAAGATTTATTTTCGTAAAAAAGATTTAAAAGCAAACCAGTTACAGAAGTTATTCCCGATCTTTCAGCCATTCCCCAAATTGACGTATCAATATAAGAGGCACCGTTTTGCACTGCGGTGACGGAATTAATAAGTGAGTATCCTCGGTCATTATGAAAGTGACACTCAATATCAACCTTAGGATATCTTTTTTTTACTTCCATTAATCTTTCTTTAACTATTGTAGGAGTGGCTACGCCAACGGTGTCCGGCATGCCAAAAGTATCAACACTTTCGTAAATTTCGTCGTACATTTGAAAAATATCTTTTAGCGGTGTGCGAAAACTATCCTCTGCGCTGAAACGAAGATAAAGCTTAGGATAAAATTTTCTCGTTGTTTCAATAATCTTTTTGACGTTAGTAATAATTTCAGCAAATTTCATTCCATGACTGTATTGCTGTGCATATTGAGTCATACCAATATACATATTTAATCCGTCGAACCCTGCTTTTATTGCCTCTTCGATGTCCTGGGGATGACAACGACAGTGGGCTAGGAATCTTATGTCTGGGACATTGAGTGATTTTACATAATCCTTTATCAAAACAAAATCGCGTGCTTCAGATTTACTGACGTTAGGTGCAAAAAATTCGAAATTTCTTACTCCAAGTTTGATCAAGCCAAATATCAGACTTTTTTTATCTTCAATGGTAAAACGGTATTTATACGAGTCAAACATCAGGGGTGATTGTTGACCGTCTCGAAATGTTGTATCAATGACGCCTTTAAAATTCATATGATTAAATTGGGTGAAGTCCGGGGAATTCTAAGCCCATTTCTTCTGGATATCCATACATCAGATTCATCGCTTGAACGGCTTGACCGGCCGTGCCTTTCACCAGATTATCAATTGCGCCGATGACAACTAACCGTTTTGAAATAGTATCCATTTCAAATCCAATATCACAAAAATTGGTTCCTTGTAAAATTTTTGGTTCGGGGTATCGATATAGCCCTTGGCGTTCTTTGACAATTCTTATGAAGGGTTCGTTCCCATATTCCGTACGATATGCTTTCCAGACTTCTTTTTCAGTCACCCCTTTTTTTGGTACAGTATGAATGGTTACTAAAAGTCCACGGACCATATCGATGGCAGTTGCCGAAATTGCCACTTCAAGATTGCTGATAAAAGGGGAGAGCTCCTGAATTATTTCGGCGGTGTGGCGATGACCTGAAGGCATATAAGATCTGACGACGCCAGCCCGCTCAGGATGGTGGGAAGAAAGAGATGGTTTTAAACCTGCCTGCGAACTACTCATTTTGGCGTCAATAATAATTTTCTCTTCAATAAGATTGTGTTTTATTAACGGGTAAAGCGAAAGGATTGAAACAGTCGCCTCGCAACCAGCACCTGATACGTAAGATGATTTTTTGATTTCATTCCTATGAAGTTCGGCTAATCCATAAACGAATTTTTTTAACATCCCCGGATTTTGGTGTTTTTGTTTATACCAATTTTCGAATGTGGCTTGTTCACGCAATCGATAGTCAGCCCCAAGATCAATGATTTTTTTGGCCAAAGTTTTAAATTTATTCATATATTTCATTGATTCGCCGTTGGGAAGGGCAACAAAAAGTAGGTCGCATTTTTTCAATTGATCAGGATGTGAAAATACCAAATCGGTCTTTTTTCTCAAATTAGGATTGACCAATGAAACCGGAAGAGTGGCAAACTGTCTTGAAGTTGCCTGTTGAATTTTTACTTTAGGATGGCCTGTAAGAATTCGCAATAATTCTCCTCCTGCATATCCCGATGCCCCAAATATTGATACATTTATCATAAATTTTTAGCAACTTTTATACAATAGTCGACGATGGCTCCAGATATGCTTACTCCAGTTGGTTTTTCAGAGTTTTTAAATTCGGTCGTATGATTGATCTCATTAATTTGCATACCATCATCAGTTTCAAAAATATCCATTGATAAAATTCCTCCACCAACGGCATCAGAAGCTTTTCTTGAAATGTCAGATATTTCTTTGGTAACCGGACAGTTGCTGGCTACTCCACCTCGAGCCGTGTTTGTTATCCAATGGGGAGAGTCGCGGTAGATGGCGCAAATAGTTTTACCATCAATGACAAAAGATCTAATGTCACGACCCGGTTTTTTTACATACTGTTGAATATAAAACGACTTTTGTTGAGGCGATCCCAAAACGTCTTTATGTTCCAGTATTGCCTCAAGCGCATCAATATCATTTACTTTTGCCAGTAATCTTCCCCACGAGCCAAGTGGAGGTTTAAGAACCACTGGAAATCCACCCATTTCTTCTATAGCTTTTATTGCTTGAGTAGGATTAAATACCATAGCAAAATCTGGGGTTGGAACCTTAGCCTTTTGAAGGGCTAGAGAAGTTACAAATTTATCTTCGCAGATTGCTGCCACGCTCGAATTATTAATTACTTTGACACCAATGGATTCAAAAAAACGAGTAGCATGTGTTCCCTTTACGGTAGAAACGCAACGTTCAAGGGCAACGTCAAAGTCACATTTATATGTTGTGCGATTAAATATTTCTTCCCTAACGTCAATTAATTTTATTTGAACATTTCTTTTTTTTGCCGCCTCAATAATAAGCTTTTCATCCCCTCTGATCGTTGTATGTAAAATCACTATTGTTAACATATTATTTATTGACCCCAGTCTTCCTCAACTTTTGGCGCTTCCTGAAGAGTAGCGACTTTATTTTCTATTTTGGCAACTACTAATTTTGTATGACAGTCGGCACAACTTACAATTTCGGACTCTTCAGTATTTTTAGGAAGAGTCACCTGAGCATCGCAGATCGGACAGTTAGTTTTTATCATAGGTTATCGTTACAATCTAATTTTTAATAAAGAAACACAAATAATTATATGACTATTAAATGTTAAGTCAATTTTTCCTGTTTTATTGACAATATTTGGATAAAATGTTAAAATCTTAACATTATGATTACTATTCCTGAGCTAGTTAAGGAAAAAATAGAAGAATCTCCATATTTGGAAGAACTTTTAGCAAAAGGAATCATTAATTATTCAGCTCTCGCCCGCACTATTAAATTGGAATTGGAAGAAAAATTACTAAAATCGATAAAAGAAGGAAGTATCATTATGGCTTTAAGAAGAATGGTGAAAAAATATGAAAAAAATCTTAATTTAAAAAATATATTTTCCAAAAGCCCTGACATGATCATCAGATCAAACTTGGTGGAATTTACTTTTACCAATTCTGATCTGATGCTTAATAAATACAGAAATTTATTAAAAAATATTGAGGTTGATAGACAGTATTTTTTTGCGATTACTCAAGGAGTATTTGAAACAGGTATTATTATCAGTCAGGAGCTAGAAGAAAAGATCAGAGAGATATTTGAAGGAGAAAAAATAATACATCATCTGACCAATCTATCAGCAATCACCATAAAACTTCCCAAAGAAAACGTGACTACATCAGGAGTTTATTATTTTATTTTAAAAGCCTTAGCACTAAACAACATAAATATTATCGAGCTAGTCTCAACTTATCAGGAGATAACACTTATTTTAGAAACGAAAGAAATTGACAAAGCGTTTTCTATCTTGAAAAAAACATTATCTACTTAATTTCTATAATTTTGTAGCTTATTTTTCCGGCAGGAATATTGACTTCAACGAGATCTCCAACTTTTTTATTGATTAAAGCTTGTCCGATGGGGGAATTTTGTGATAGTTTTTTATTCATCGGATCAGCTTCAAATTCGCCGACGATTTGAAATACTTCCTGTTTTCCGTTCGTTTCTACAGTAACGGATGATCCTATTTGGACTTGGTTGCTGTTATCATTGTTTTCAACAACTTCAGCATTATTAATTATTCCCTCAATTTCTTGAACTCTTCCTTCAACAAAAGCAAGTTCTTCTTTAGCGGCCGTATATTCGCTGTTTTCGGAAAGGTCACCCATAGAACGAGCTTTGCCCAGTCGATCAATCGCTTTTGGTTTTTTATTTTTTACCAGATCTTGATGTTCTATCTTTAGATCATCAAATCCTTTTTGTGTTATTTGTATTTTTGGCATATTAACAAAAATCCCCCTCTTACTCAGGGGATTAATGTTAAAATAGTACTAGATTTTGATTAAAAAGTCAATTAGCAGGCGCGTTCGTCTAGCTGGCCTAGGACGGCAGGTTCTCATCCTGCAAATCATGGGTTCAAATCCCATACGCGTCACAGTTTTTTTTATTGAGCTTGGCCTTTAGCCTCTATCTCAAATATCTTATCGTGAAATTTCCAGAACTTTCCCTGATCATCTGCACAAAGTGCCGCTTCAGCTGTCTTTTGGGCATTTGGATGAATTTGGGTCAATGGATACTGTTTGTAGTAGAACTTTACATCATTCTTGTATTCACTCAAAATTTGTTTGACAGTCGGATAAGCTCTTATACAGTAGGGGCACTCAAAATCAGAAAACTCAACAATTGTGACTTTGGCATTTTTTGGTCCTTCGGCTGTCATACCGCTTACATCAACATCCTTAGCCACAAGTTTAAATGCTTTACCTTGATCTGTTCCAGTTTCATCACACTGGCCTGCTAAATTAGTTTCAGTGTAATCGGCACAACTAGACGAACCAGTGCCATTAATTTCTTTATCAATGATTTCTTTAAAGGCACTAAAAGGAAATGCTCCTCCTAAGAATTTTCCGTTTATAAAAAATCCGGGTGTGCCTTGAACTCCAAGAGAAAGACCGTATTTAGTATCTTTTTCAACTAAAGTCTTTTTTTCACCGGAATCTAAACACTTATTAAATTTTCCGGTATTTAATCCTAATTCTTTAGCATATTTTTTAAGATTAGGAACTGAGATAGAAGATTCTTGTTGAGCAACTGCACCTCCAGCAGGACTTCCTGAATTAATTTTTTTCTCTAACGAAAACATTTTGACAGTCATAAAAACGAGAAAAAGAGTGATCACTCCCATCATCACATACAAGATATTGTTGTTTGGTTGGGAATAAATAACTGGAGACTGAGTCATCGGTTCACTAGCTCTTTTTTTAGTGGGCATATATTTATTGAGAATTGTAAATTGATAATTGAAAATTTATTATCTTATAACTGTACCTGTTTTTAAATTTTTGTCAAGGGGGATAAGTTCAAGTTTTTCCGGATCATCGGCGACCAATATCATTCCATTAGAATCTTTACCCATCATTTGTTTTGGTTCAAGATTAGCAAGAACAATATATTTATTACCAAGTAAGTCTGTGGGTTGATAGATTGGAGCAAGGCCCGATAAAATTTCGACGACACCATAATCTTCGCCAAGGTCAACTTTTAAAATAATTAATTTTTTAGATCCTTCAAGAAGAGCAGCTTCTTTAACTTCGCCGACTCTAAGATCAAGCTTGGCAAAATCTGGAAAAGCAATCACGTCCTTTTTCATATTTATTTGGCGTAAATGCGGTATAAATTACTACCGATTTTTTCGAATTTATAGATTTCTATTTTACCGATTTCTGAAGTATTTTTCACATGAGGGCCCCCGCAAAATTCCTTTGAATAATCTTTAATAAAATATACTTTCACCATATCAGGATATTTTTCCCGGAAGAAAGATTTAGCTCCAAGTTTAAGGGCTTCTTCTTTGGGAATTATTTTAAATTCAACAGGTAATGACTCTTTTATTTTATTATTAATAATTTCTCCAACTTTTTTAATTTGCTCCTCGGTTGGTTTCAAGGTTGAGGCAAAATCAAATCGTAGCCGATCGGTTGTTATATTTGACCCTTCTTGTCTTATATCAGATCCTACGACATCAAACAATGCTTGGTGAAGAAGGTGAGTGGCAGTGTGATATTTAATTGTTTGCTCCGAATGGTCAGCTAGCCCTCCTTTAAATTTTCCAGCTGAGGAAGATCTTGAGAGATCTTTGTGTTTATTAAATTCCAAAATAAACTGTTTTCTATCAATTTCCTGTCCTTTTTCCCGAAAAAGCTCTTCAGTTAATTCATAAGGAAAACCAAAATTTTGATACAGATCAAAAGCGATTTTTCCGTCAACTTTATCTATTTTTTTTATCTCCTTAAGACCCTTTGTAATACTCAAATTAAATTTTTTTATCTCCTCAGCAATAATCGTAACAACCTCTTTTTGAAGTTTTTTTCTTTCAATTCCCTGTTCGCCGTCATAAGTTTCAAGAACACCAATGTCTGCAATTTTTGCAAAATCAGTTGTCTTTCCATCAGTCAGTTCATACATTTTAATGGCACTTCGTCTCAGTAGTCGACGCAAAACATAACCATGTTCCTTATTACCCGGCATGACACCGCCCGCAATCAGAAAAGTAGCTCCTTTTAGGTGATCGGCAATAATTCTTATTTTAGATTTATTATCCTTCTCATAAGTTTTTCCTGAAAGTTTTTCTATCTCAGAAATTATTTTAGAAAATAGATCGGTTGTAAAAATATCAGGGTTATTATTTAAAGCGGCGGCAATTCTTTCCAAGCCACCACCAAAATCAACATTCATTGCGGGTAGATCAGAGAAAGTTCCATCATTATTTTTTTTATATTGCATGAAAACAGAGTTGCCAATCTCTAAGAATCGACCGCAGTCACAATTCGGATGACATTTTTCACCAAATTTTTTATCGTGTGGAATTTGAGTGAACTCATAGAATACTTCGGAATCCGGTCCACCTGGTTCGCCAGCCGGCATGTTGTCAGGTACTCCGGCCCTTGACCACCAGTTTTTTTCCGGTCCGTATTGAAAGATATGATCATCTGGTATTCCAAGGTTTTTCCATACTTTTATAGACTCTTCATCGGCTGGCAAGGCATTTTTTTTATCCCCAGCAAATACCGTTACATAAAGTTTTTCTTTAGGCAGTTTAATTTCTTCCGTTAAAAATTGCCAGAACCAAGTCAACTGTTCTTTTTTGAAATAATCTCCAAGCGACCAATTTCCCATCATCTCAAAAAAAGTAGTATGACGATTATCACCGACTTCTTCAATATCTTGAGACCTAAAACATGGCTGAATATTAAAAATGCGTTTGCCCTGCGGGTGTTTTTCTCCAAGAAGATAGGGAACTAATTGTTGCATCCCCGAACCTGTAAATAAAGTGGTTGGATCGTTTTGAGGAACGAGCGGGATAGGAGGAATTTCTTTGTGACCATTGCTACTCCAGAATTCAGCAAATTTTTTTCTCAGCTCGACATGGGTTAACATAATATTGTAAAATTATAACAAATATGATCATAAAAACTTCTGACACAAAATCAGTCAAAACTTTTCTAAAAAAATTAACTCTTCCACAACCTAACTCTCACAAGGGCCAAAATGGTCGAGTACTTATCATTGGCGGCTCGTCTTTATTTCATTCTGCATCTCTTTGGGCGGCTGAAGTTGCTTCACATTTCTGTGATATGGTTCATTATTCATCAACTGAGGAAAATCAAGAAATATTTTTATCTTTAAAGAAAAAATTTCATAATGGGATAATTGTTCCTCAAGAAAAACTCATGGAATATGTAAAAGAAGATGATGCGATTTTGGTTGGTTCTGGAATGGTGCGCGAAGGCAAAGAGGCGGAATATACTTTCAATTTGACCAAATCGCTAATAGAAAACTTTCCTGATAAACAGTTTATCTTTGATGCGGGAGCGTTGCAGGTGATGGATCCGAGTTGGTTGTTAAGACTAAATAAACCAGCAATTATTACTCCTCATCAGAAAGAGTTTGAAACTTTATTTGGAAAATCTATTCTCAATCTTTCAGTCAATGAAAAAGCTAAATTAGTTCAGACAATGGCAAAAAAATACAAAGTAATAGTTTTATTGAAGGCGATTATTGATATTGTTTCTGATGGTAATGAAATCTGTTTAGTTGAAGGTGGTAATGCAGGATTGACTAAAGGTGGGACGGGAGACGTATTGGCAGGTTTAACAACTGCACTATCAACAAATAATTTAGCTCTAACTTCCACCGTTACCGCCTCAATATTATTAAAGAAAGCTGGTGAAAAGCTTTTTCAATCGAAAGGATACTGGTATAATGTAGGTAATATCGTCGAAACGATTCCAGAAGTTTTATATAAATTAATACTGAGCGAAGTCGAAGTATGAAAAAAGAAACAATCATTGCAATTTTTTTAGGTTTGCTTTTCGGTGGGATTGTGGCTGTTTTTATTTCCTTAAAAAGTAAGGATATAGAACTATCAACAAACAAAGTGATTGCTCCGCTCAAAGAAAAATCTTCTGCCCTCAATTTAACGGGTACTGAAATACAGCCTTTGGAACTATCTGAGCCGACTAACAACGCAATTTTTGAAAAAGATACTATTCGTTTTAAGGGGACAGCCGCCAAAGATTCGCTTATTATCATTCAATCTCCTATTAAAGATTTGATTGTTAAAAATACTCAAGGAAAGTTTGACTTAGAATTTCCTTTGGCGCTGGGGGAAAATTCTATTAAAATAGTTGTTTATCCTAAAGAAAAACAATTTCGACCGCAAGAAAAATTTATTAAAGTCTATTTTATTGATAGCGAATTATGAATAAAAACATAAAAAATTGTTTCATTGCTCTATTGTTCTATTATTTAATTGCAAGTTCTATCGTTATGGGGCAGACACCATCAGTGACTGCTTCAGCATCTCCAACAATAGTTGATAAAGATATTCAACAACTGAAGGATAAAATCGCCAATAAGGTTTCAGAAATTAGAAAGCAAAATAACAAAGCTATCTCTGGGTTCGTTCAAAAAATTGATGGAAATAACATGAAATTAAGTAATAGTGGGGAAGTAAGTCAAGTAAAGTTTGACGATGCCCTAACTAAAGCTTTTAGGGTATTAGGAACAACAAAAAAAGAAATTAAAACCAGTGACATCAAAAAAAATGATTATGCGATTGTTAGCGGAGTTGTAGCCGATAATGTTATTACAGCAAATGTAGTTTTGATTGATGAAAATTTTTTGGTCGACTCTGGAAAAATTACTGAGATCAACAAAGAAACATATAGTATTAAAGTATTAACTAGTGATAAAAACACGTACAGTCTGGATATTGAAACAGGCTCAAAACAGTACATGGTAAATATTAAAACTTTATTGAATGAAACGATCGGTTTTAGTAAATTAAAAGAAGGCGATACAGTCCATTTTGTTGTTAAAAAGACCGGCACAGAAAAGAACAATGAATATTCGGCTGTAAAGATTTTGATAATTCCTCAAGAATATTTCATAAAATAATGTTTAACTTATTCAAAAACTTTTTTGATTACAACCAAAAAGAAATCAACCGATTACAAAAGATAGTTGACGAGATTAATAAACTTGAAGATAGAGCGAGAGATTTAAAAGACGCCGAGTTCACAAAGGAAACAAAAAAACTTCAAAAAATTGTTCAAGTAGATGAAAATAAAATTAATGAAGTTTTACCATGGGCTTTTGCATTGTCTCGGGAAGCGGCCAGGCGGACCTTAGGACAACGACATTTTGATGTTCAGATAATTGCGGCTTTAGCTCTTCACGAAGGAAAAATTACCGAACAAAAAACCGGTGAAGGAAAAACTCTTTCTTCAGTACCAGCGCTGTATCTAAATGCCCTATCAGGACAAGGCGTTCATCTAGTTACAGTGAATGATTATCTGGCTCGTCGCGATTGTGGATGGATGGGGACAATCTTTAATTTTTTAGGATTAACAACAGCGGCGATGATTTCTGATAGATCATTTTTATTTGACTTAAAATATACCGATAAAGAGGCGGTTGATTGGCGTCTTCAACATCTCAAACCAGTCACCCGTGGCCAAGCATATCAGGCTGATATTACATATGGCATAAATAGCGAATTTGGATTTGATTATTTACGTGACAATATGGCCGCTAATCCAAATGACACGGTACAGCGAAAATATCACTATGCCATTATTGATGAGGCGGATTCAGTTTTGATTGATGAGGCGAGGACTCCCCACATAATCTCAGCTCCAAACGAAGAAGACACTTCAAAATATTATCTTTATCCAAAAATTATTAATCAGCTTACCGAAAAAATAGATTATGTGATAGATGAAAAATTAAGAACGGCCAATTTAACCGATACAGGGATAAAAAAAATTGAAGGAATTTTAAATGTTTCCAATATTTACGAAAAAGATTTTGACACTCTATTTCATATTGAGGCTGCTTTAAAAGCAAATACTCTTTTTAAATTAGATAAAGACTATATTGTCAAAGACAATGAAGTAATTATTGTTGATGAATTTACCGGAAGACTACTTCAGGGTCGAAGATTTTCCGAAGGTCTGCATCAAGCGATTGAGGCAAAAGAAGGCGTCACTATTCAGCGTGAATCAAAAACCTTAGCAACTGTATCTTTACAGAACTATTTTAGAATGTATAAAAAATTAGCTGGAATGACAGGAACAGCAACGACTGAGGCCGAAGAATTTCATAAAATTTATAACGCCGATGTTATTTCTATTCCGACTCATTTACCGATGAAACGATTAGACGAACCCGATATGATTTATAAAACAGAAAAAGGTAAATTTAATGCTGTAGTTGAAGAAATTGCCAATAACTTTAAAGTTGGCCGGCCAATCTTAGTTGGGACAACCTCGATTGAAAAGAACGAATATTTATCGAAACTATTAAAAGATAAAGGTGTTCCTCATCAATTATTAAATGCGAAAAATCATGAACAGGAGGCGAAGATTATTGCCGGTGCCGGAGAACGTGGGGCGGTAACTGTTGCCACCAATATGGCAGGACGGGGAGTTGACATTGTCCTTGGAGGGGCTGCTCCCGTTAATAATAAATTAATAAATGAATGGCAGGAAAAACACGATGAAGTAGTTAGATTAGGTGGTCTTTATGTTCTTGGAACGGAAAAACATGAATCACGAAGAATAGATAATCAGTTGCGTGGACGTTCCGGTCGTCAAGGAGACCCTGGCGAGTCAAGATTTTTTGTTTCACTGGAGGATGATTTAATGCGGATCTTTGGTGGCGAACAAATATCAAAGATGATGACTTTCTTAAATTTTCCTGAAGATCAACCTTTGACTCATTCAATGGTTTCCAAAGCTATAGAACAGGCCCAGGTAAAGGTAGAGGGCTTTAATTTTGATATCCGAAAACACTTGGTTGATTTTGACGACGTCCTAAATAAACAAAGGCAGATCGTTTATGAACTGCGTAAAAAAAATACTAAAGAAACTATTTTAGAAATGTTTAAGGAAGAAATAGCTGTTTTGGTTAATAACTACATGATGAGCATTGATCAACAAACCGACGAAGATAAAACAAGATTAATCCAGGAATTAAATATGATTATTCCATTTGACGAAAAAGAATTAGCGTCGGTGATCGAGTCGAAAAACCAAGAAAAGATAATTGAATTTTTAAATCAAACAATTGATAAACAATATAATGTTCGTAATAAAAAATTAGGTAAAGAAATTTGGGAAGATATTATTCGAACTGTAATTCTTTCAACAATTGATAAGTTTTGGATGGATCATTTGACGGCAATTGAAGACTTGCGAGAGGGGATTAATCTTCGAGGGTACGGACAGATGGATCCGTTAGTTGAGTATAAAAATGAAGCTTATTCGATGTTTGAAAAATTAATTGGGAATATTAATTTTGAGGTGACAAGACGGTTGTTTAAAATTGAAATTAATATTGGGACAAATATTGAACCACACGTTCATACGCATGAAAATCCAAAGATGATCTTACAGTCGGCATCGGCCATTGATCCGTTTAATCAAGCTCAACAAAAACAACCCGACTTCGCCAAGGCTTCGTCGGGCAAAGCAATAACCAAACCTCATGGAAAATTAGGACGCAATGAGCCATGCTGGTGTGGGAGTGGAAAAAAATATAAGAAATGCCATTATCCGAACTAAAAACATCATTTTATGAAATCAGATAATTTTAAGGCATTAATTTCAGTCATTCTGGCTGCAATTTTTGGAGGGGGAATTTCTGTTTTTGCCAAAATAGGTTTAAAGCAAATTCCTCCTTTTTCTTTTACTTTTTTTAGATTTTTTATTGCTTCAATTTGTCTTCTACCATTTGTTTTAAAGGAAAAACAAAAGATAGATAAAAGAATATTAAAAGTTGTCTTGCTTTCATTATTGGCAGTTGCTAATGTGACACTTTTTGCTTTTGGAGTAAGACTAACAACGGCTATCGTTTCACAAATGCTTTATGCAATAGTTCCAATAATTGCTGTGATTTTTTCTTATTTATTACTTAGAGAAAAATTAAAATCAAAAAAAATTATTGGAATTTTTTTGGGACTTATTGGCGTTTTAATTTTAATTTTATTACCAATTTTAGGCAAAACATCTGTTTTTACTGGTAGTTTTTTGGGGAATATGATTGTTTTATCAGCAGTTTTATGTTTTACAGTTTATACTGTTCTATCTAAAAGACTACATAAACTTTACTCTCCTTTAACAATGACCTTCATATTTAGCTTAACAACAGCCGTTATTTTGAGCCCATTTTTTTTAAAAGATTATATGACAAACCCTAGTTGGCTTCTGCAACTAAATGTATTTTCTATTTTTTCAGCTTTTTATGTTGGAATTTTTGGTGGAGCGATTTATTATCTTTTATATCAATATGCTATTAAGCATGGATCGCCAGTTATTGCTTCAATGACAATGTATCTGCAACCGACGGCAACTTTTTTTTGGGCCTTCTTTTTATTGTCTGAAAGATTAACATTGGGAATTATAATCGGTGGTTTATTGGCGATCGGAGGAGCTTGGATGGTGACGAAGGAAACTTGACTTTCAAAAAGATATAGGCTTATAATGTAGGAGTTGGCAGTTGTTAAGTTACTATGTCAACTGAAATATTGGAAAGCACAGCCGGACTCGAAACTGAATGGATATTTGATACGATTTTTCTTCTATTTTTACTGCCATTTTTTGCTTTTACTAATACTTAGTTACATTTATCCCAAATTCCGAACTTTTTTTCTTTTGCTTCTTTTTCCCCAATTTTAAATTCTTGATAATATTTTATGTCAGGTTTGATCATCATAATTTTGGCAAAGCCATTCTTTATTAAGTAGTCGTTGACGAATAAATCGTTTAGGTAAACATATCTTAGAAGTCTTCCATATTTATCTTTGTCAGAGACATCTTTAATTAGAGTAACTGTTTTTCCTTCAACAAGTTTTTTATTTTCTAAATACGCCTCATTAGAAAAACATTGTTCGCTTTCAGGAGAATTTATACCAACATATCTAACTTTAATATTTCCCTCAATCTCAATTGTGTCTCCGTCGATCACGCGGGTAACAAGAATAGTTTGTTTTTCCCCGATGAAAGTTGTTGGAGTTGGGATATTTGTTGGAACTAAAGAAGTCTTCAGCAGGGGAATATCTTTAACAAATAATATTTGAATAACCGCCAAAATTATCGCTAGAACGTAGATTGTTAATTGTTTATTAGTCCGAGTCATTAGTAATTAATTCTATCACTTCACCGTGACGCTTTTGGCGAGGTTTCGGGGTTTGTCAGGATCCGCTCCGCGACCAACACCAAGGTAATATCCGAGCAGTTGCCCGACGATGATGTTGGCAAATATAGTTAATTCTTCAAGGTCCGGAGTCTGAATTACAACATCAAATTCATTTGAATTAAATGGAGCAACTCCAATAATTAATCCGCCACGGGCTTTGATTTCAGCGGCACTTGAGAGGACTTCGTCCTTAACTTCATCATTGGAAGCCAAAACAAAAGAAGGGGTCCCTTTTTGAATCAAAGTAATTACTCCATGTTTGAGTTCACCAGCGGCAAATGGTTCGGCGTGGATATAACTGGTCTCTTTGATCTTTAAAGCAAACTCAAGAGTCGCCGGATAATTCAAATGTTTACCGATCAGATACATATGTTCTTCGTTCATAAGTTTTTTTGCCAAATTGATTACTTGGTCGACCAACTGTGTATCAAGCCATTTTGTCAGAACTTTACCTAAGTCAATCATTTTTCCCTTTCCTTGCTCATACCTATTCGTGACGGCCGTCGTCAATAGGTAAAGAGTTGAGAGCTGGGAAGTAAAAGCTTTTGTTGAAACAACAGCAATTTCTGGTCCAGCCCCAACAGACAAGACTATATCTGCTAATCTTTCCAAAGTTGACCCACGAGCATTTAAGACCGCAACGATCTCAGCTCCTCTTTTTTTTGCTTCACGGACGGCAATCAAAGTATCGGCTGTCTCACCCGATTGGGAAATAGCAAAGACTAAAGTTTTTTTATCAATAAATTTTGAAAACGGCGTAAATTCATAAGAAGGAATTGCTTGAGCATTGATTCCTTGTTGAGCAAAAAAATATTTAGCCGCTAAAGCACAGTAAGAAGCAGTTCCACATCCTGTTAATACAACCTTATATCCTGACCTAATTTTGTTCGCTAATTTATCTATTTCCTTTTCATTAATTGAGGCGGTTTTTGGAATAGTTTTAAGTTGCTCATAGATTTCTTTAATAAGAAAATGAGGATATCCACCTTTCTCAGCATCTTCCAGTTTCCAATCAAGAATTTGTGGAGTAAACTTTTTTTCCTTTTCCGTTTTGATGTCAAAAAGTTTTACGCCTTTATCACTTAAAATAACAGCTTCACCATCATCTAAGAAATAAACTTTATTTGTCTCTTTCAAAAATGCCGGAACATCCGAGGCAAGAAAGTATTGGTCTGACCCTAGGCCAACAACCAGCGGAGAACCATTGCGGCAGGCAATAATAGTTTGTGAGTTAAAATCCAAAACCGCGATAGCATTTGACCCCCTAAGCAATTTAAAAGTTTCAAAAATTGCTTCATTAATATTTTTTAATTTAGATCTTTCTTCAATTAGGTGAGCAATCACTTCGGTATCAGTTTCAGAAACAAATCGGTGGCCTTTATTTAATAATTCCTCTTTAATTTCTTGATAGTTTTCTACAATACCATTATGAATGA
>CAYIMI010000001.1:16348-24196 GCA_964364445.1 uncultured Gammaproteobacteria bacterium | reverse complement strand
CTCAAAGGTGAGGTAGTTCTTTCTGGGGCAAAAAATGTAGCTTTAAAAACTATTATTGCCGCTTTAATGTTTGAGGGTGATGTGATATTAAAAAATATTCCTAAGATCAATGATGTCCTGGATTTAATTGAGTTGATAAAGTCTCTTGGTGTCAAGGCAGATTTTATTGAAAAAAACACGTTAAAAATAAATAGCAGTAATTTGAAGAGCAATCGGGTTGATCTACAATATGGATCAAAAATAAGAGTTTCTTTTATGCTCTTTGCTCCACTTCTTAGTCGTTTTGGAGAATGTTTTGTCCCAAATCCTGGCGGCTGTCGAATAGGGGCTCGTCCAATTGATCGAATTATCAAAGGTTTAGTGGCTCTTGGAATTAAAATTGATTATGACACGGAAACGGGTTATTATCACGCAAAAATGGTAAGTAAGCCAAAAGGGAAGTATCGATTTGAAAAACCTAGTCACACGGGTACAGAGCTTTTAATGATGATTGGGTTGATGACTGATGAAAAAGTCGTGATAGAGAATATAGCAAATGAACCTGAAATAGACGACCTTATTTTGTACTTAAATTCATCGGGAGCAAAAATTTCTGAGGAAGAACACACGATCACAATAACCAAAAATCTAGAATTAAAACAAAAAGAAGCTTTTACAATAATGTCTGACAGGAACGAATTAGTGACCTATGCTACTTTGGCGATTGCAAGTCATGGGGACGTTACAATCGGTCCAATAGATGAAAAACTAATTTCCTCGTTCTTAGAAATAATGAAACAGGCAGGCGCAGGAGTTGAGGAAATTTCAAATTATAAATACAGATTTTTTTATAATGGAGAAATAAAGCCAGTTAATGTTGAAACTTTGCCTCATCCTGGATTTATGACTGATTGGCAACCGAGCTGGGCAATATTGATGTTAAAGGCAAACGGACAATCAATCATTCATGAAAGGGTTTTTGAAAACAGATTCTCCTATGTTGAGGAACTGAAAAAATTGGGAGCAAACATAGATTTTATTGATGTGGCAGTCGAAAATCCAGAAATTTTTTATCACTTTAATCATGAAAAAGGCAAGATTTACCAACAAACTATAAAGATTCAGGGTGGAGTAGAACTTCATAATGCGATTTTGAATATCTCAGACCTACGGGCAGGAGCGGCCTTGGCATGCGGTGCTTTACTTGCTGATGGGGAATCGGTTGTCAACGGCGCCTCAATCCTTGAGCGAGGCTACGAGGATTTTGTGGAAAAGGTAAAAAAGTTGGGGGGAGAGATAAAGAAGGTTTAATTTGATAAAATATACATATGAGAAAGATTAAAAACATACTAATTCTGGCGGGGGGGGATAGTACGCGGTTTTGGCCGTTAGAAAACAAACTTTTCTTTAGTTTTTTAGGAAAACCGTTGATACTCCATCAAATTGAAGAGTTGCTAAAATATGGGGAACAGGTGACGGTTGTAGCCAATAAGACCAATGCGACTGCGATTAAGCGCCTGGTAGATAACAACGAAGTTAAATCGGTTCAAATTATAATTCAAAAAGATGATTATTCTGGAATGGCGGGGGCAGTTTTTTCAGTCAAAAATCATATTAAAGATGAAGTTCTAATTGTCAATGGTAGCGATTTAATAGATTATTCGATTATTACAAAGATGAGTTTGTTGATTAACCAAGAAAATAAATTAATATTAGTTGGTAAACAAATCAATGAATACTTTCCAGGTGGATATTTTAAGTTTGATGGTGATAAAAAAATTATTGAAGTTATTGAAAAGCCTGGGAGAGACAAGATTCCCTCACCTATAACAAAGTTGGTTTTTGATTATTTTTTTGATATCAATGATTTATTAAAACATTTTACTAGCGCAAAAACTCAAAAAGATGATCTATATGAAGTTGCAGTTAATAAGTTATTATCCGAGGATGTAAAACAAGCTTATTTGACCTACGATTCATATTGGCAGGCATTAAAATATCCGTGGCATGTATTAACCATGATGCATAATTTTTTACTATCGGTAAAGGAAAATAAAATATCTTCATCTGCTAAGATTTCAGAAAAAGCTGTCATTACAGGTCAGGTTATGCTTGGGGAAAATGTCAAAATCGGCGATTTTGTTAAAATAGTTGGGCCAACTTTTATTGGTGACAACACAATTATTGGAGATTATTCAATGATTCGTGAAAGTCAGATAGGAGAGGATTGTTTGATCGGATCAGGCAGCGAAGTAGCTCGATCATACATTGGCAATAATGTTTTTTTGCACCGCAACTATGTGGGCGATTCGGTACTGGATAACGACGTCATGTTTGGGGCTCAAGCAGTCACAGGCAACCTAAAATTTGACGGAAGCAAGGTTTTATCAGAAGTAAGCGATGAAAAAATAGATACTAACATGAATAAGTTAGGGGCTATAGTAGGTCAACTATCAAAAATTGGAGTAAATACAACTATTTTTCCAGGAGTTAAAATTGGTAAAAAAAGCTGGATAGGGCCGGGAGAAAAAGTAAAATATGACATTGAAGATAAAACATACTTAGCAGATGGTGAGGAGAAAGAAAATATAAAAATATGAAAAAAATAACTGTAATTGGTGGAGGGACGGGAACTTTCGTGGTTTTGTCAGGGCTAAAAAAGTACCCGCTCGATTTATCAGTGGTAGTGACGATGATGGATTCCGGTGGTTCGACAGGACGGCTAAGGGATCAACTTGGAATACTTCCACCTGGTGATTTACGCCAATGTTTAGTGGCGCTATCTGATGCTCCTTTGCTTTGGAGAAAGCTTTTTTTATATCGTTTTGAAAAAGGAGATTTAGAAGGTCATAATTTTGGCAATATTTTTTTAGCAGCACTCGAAAAAGTAAGTGATTCTTATGATGAGGCTATCGAAACTGTTTCTTATGTTTTAAAGACTAAAGGTAACGTCATTCCAGTTACTTTAAATAAACTTCATTTGGTTGCAGAATACGAGAACGGAAAAAAAGTGACCGGCGAAGGTTTAATCGATGAAAATCATTCAGAAAAATCACGAATAAAGATTGCCTATTTAGAACCTCAAGGAAAAGCTAATTCTAAAGCAATCAAAGCCATGGAGGAATCGGAGTATATCGTTATTGGACCAGGAGATTTATACACAAGTATTATACCGGTGCTTTTAGTAAGCGATGTTAGAGAAGCAATAAAAAATAGTAAAGCAAAAATTGTTTTTATCATGAACATGATGACAAAATCAGGGCAGACGACTAATTACAAAGCTTCTGACCACGTTCAAGATTTGGTAAAATATTTGGGGCGAGAGCCTGACTATGTTTTAATTAATAATGGTGAGATCTCATCAAATATTTTGAAGAGCTATGAAGGTTATAATGAAATTAAAGTTGCAAACGATCTAAATAAAAATGAGTACCAAGTAATTGAAAAAGATTTAGTTGACGTCAAGAAAGTTGAAAAAAATAATTCTGATCTTTTATATAGAAGTATTTTAAGACATGATTCTGAAAAAGTAGCAGAAGTTCTAATTAATATTTTTAAATAAGGTCAGACCCTAAAGGGACTGACCTTCATATATATGTTTAAAAAACACACAATCTCTTTCAAAAATGCTTTTAATGGTTTAGTTTGGTCCTTAAAGACCCAACCAAATTATAGGATCCATTTATCTTTGTCCTTGCTGGCTTTAGGGCTGGGGTTTTGGCTGAAAATTTCTTATATAGAATACTTGATTATTATACTTTTGATTACAGTTGGTTTGGTGATTGAGACCCTTAATACGGCAATTGAGGCAGCAACTGACGCAATTGATACGAAGATAAGAGAAGACATCAGAATTACAAAAGATGTTTCGGCCGCAGCAATGCTAATCTATGCGATCGGCGCAACAATAACTGCTTTGATTATTTTTATTCCTAAATTTATTTAAAAATTATGTCAACTTATTTATTTGCTATTTTTGCTTCTTTTTTACTCAACTTTATGTTGATAGTTCCTTTTATCAATTTTCTTTATCAACTTAAATTTCAAAGACAACAACAAACCACTAAAGATTTTTTAAATAAGCCGACTCCAATATTTGATCGTTTTAATAAGCATAAGCACGGGACTCCGATCGGCGGGGGGATTTTAATTCTTTTGACAACGGTTTTTGTTTTTTTCTTTTTTATTTTCATGTACTCAATTTTTAAAAAGAACATTTTTAGTAATTATCCATCAGCTTCATCGGAAATAATGATCATTATTTTCACTTTTTTGTCATTTGGCATTTTGGGATTTTTAGATGATTTTAAAAAAATATTTTCTTGGAAGTCGAGTAATTTTTTTGGACTTCGATTTAGACACAAATTTATCATAGAGTTGATATTATCCTTGATAATTTCCTACATGTTATTTTTTAATCTGAAAATTGATATTATTTATATTCCTTTTTTTGGCGTTTTTAATATTTCTTATTTTTACATTTTATTTTCAACATTCGTTATAATGGCCTTTGCTAACGCTGTAAATATTACTGATGGACTTGATGGGTTAGCTGGCGGGATTCTGCTTTTTACTCTAATTGGATTTTGGGTGATTTCTCGCTCAATCCTTGATGTTCCAACTTCATTGTTTATTGCGGCTTGGTTAGGCGGATTATTAGCCTTCTTATATTTTAATATTTATCCAGCTAGAATTTTCTTGGGGGATACGGGGTCATTATCTTTTGGTGCCACTTTTGCTGTCATCGGTCTTATTTTGGGAAAAGCTTTTGCCCTTCCAATTATTGGTGGAGTGTTTATCATAGAAATTGGTTCATCATTTATTCAGATTGTGGGGAAGAAATACTTTCATCGAAAACTTTTGCCGGTTGCTCCTTTTCATTTATATCTTCAAAATAAAGGCTGGGAAGAGCCAAAGATCGTCATGCGTTTGTGGCTTATTTCGATCATCTTCGTCATCTTCGGTTTAATGATCGCGTTTATGAAGTAAGGAGATGTTAACATAATTTATGTTTAAGAAATTATTTATCCGTAACAAATTCTTTTTACCCTTAATTACTATTCCTATAATCCTGTCTCTTATTGGCTTAGTGTTTATATTTGAAGCGTCGGCCGTTGGTAGTGCCAGACAGTTTGGTGATAGTTTGCATTACTTAAAATCGCAAGCAATTTGGATTTTTTTAGGCATGATTGTAATGATGATATTTTCCTTTGTTGACTATAAGAAGCTTTATTTTCTTTCTTTTGTTTCTTTAATTCTTACGATAATTTTATTAGTAATCGTTCTTATCCCTGGAGTTGGTTCTAAAATTGGTGGGGCAAGACGCTGGATTGACCTTGGTTTTTTTAGTTTACAACCTACAGAACTAGCAAAATTTTCTATGATTATTTATCTGTCTTCATGGTTTTCAAGCAAAGAAAAAAATAGATTTTTACCATTTATCTCCTTAATTTGTTTTTTAGTCTTTTTAATTATTCTTCAACCTGACATGGGGACAGCTATAATAATTTTTTTAATTAGTCTAATAATCTACTATTTTTCTGGGGCAAAATTTATGGATTTTGTTTATATTTTTGGTGGATCAATCATAAGTTTATATTTTTTAATTAAACTATCACCATATCGTTTTAATCGTTTATTAGCTTTTTTAAATCCTTCCATAGATCCTTTGGGGATTTCTTATCACATTAATCAGATTTTTATCTCTTTATCTTCAGGTGGATTTTTTGGTCGGGGATTTGGATCGTCTCGTCAAAAATATTTATTTTTGCCGGAAGCGCATACAGATTCAATCTATGCAATTATTGGAGAAGAATATGGTTTTATCGGAGGTTTAATTTTGATAGTAATTTATTTTGTTTTTGTTTATAAGATATACCATCTTATTCGGTTGGTACCCGACCGACTTTCTAAATTAATAGTGATTGGTATTTTTGCTTTTTTCAACCTGCAATTTATTGTTAATTTATCTGGGATGACAGGACTTTTTCCAATAGTAGGAGTTCCTCTTCCATTTCTGTCTTACGGAGGGAGCAATCTATTAATATCATTTGCGTTGATAGGAATTATGTTGAATATTGAGAAGAGAGTGAAGGTATAATATAAATATGAAATTACTAATCACCGGTGGCCATCTTGCTCCAGCTTTGGCTTTGATTGAAGAAATCGAAAAAACAAAAAAAGATATTGATATAGTTTTTGTTGGACGAAAATACCCAATAGATCGAGAACGAACGTTATCTCTTGAATATAAGGAGATTAGTAAAAAAAATTTGACATTTGTCTCAATAGAGGCAGGTCGATTAAATAGAATGATTTCTGTCTCTTCATTAATTAGTTTTATCAGAATTCCTTTAGGGTTTATACAAGCATTTTTTATTATTAGTAAATATCGACCTGATAAGATCATGTCGTTTGGCGGCTACTTGGCTTTACCAGTTGTACTTTTTGGCTATATATTTAGAATTCCGGTCTATACTCATGAACAAACAATTCGTCCTGGTTTAGCCAATAGATTAATTAGTTTTTTTTCGAAAAAAATCTTTGTTTCATTTAATGAGGTAAAAAGTAATTTTCCGGCAAGTAAAACCTATGTTTCCGGCAACCCCGTTAAGCCATCTATTTTTAATATTAAGGAAAAACCTTTTGAAATAAAAAACGATCGTCCGGTAATTTATGTAACCGGCGGCTCACTTGGGTCGCATAGTATAAATCTTCATATAAAAAAAATAATTATTCCTTTATTAAATAATTACACTGTTATCCATCAAGTAGGAGATACAAAAGAATATCACGATTATGAGGACTTGTTAATTATAAAAAACCAACTACCAAAAGAATTACAATCACGATATTTTTTAGTGAAACATTTTTTTGATGATCAAATTGGTTATGTTTATAATCAGGCTGATTTAGTTATTGGAAGAGCTGGAGCCAATACATTTTTTGAACTCTTAGCTTTAAATAAACCAGGACTATTTATACCGTTACCTTGGTCCTCTGGACGTGAACAGCAGCATCACGCTGAAGTCTTTACTAAAGCTGGATGTGGAGAAATTTTTCATCAGATTACACCAAGCGAAAAATTATTACGACTGATTAATCAAATGATAGGTAGAATAGACTATTATAAGGGTAATTTTAAAAATTTATCAAAATTTTATAAAAAAAATGTCTCTAAATACCTCATTGATGAAATATTTAAGCAAGATTAAGTTTTTTTCCATTTTTATTCTACTTTGTCTGGTCTCTTTTTTGATTTTATTTTTTGCCCATCAGTTTTTTTTAATAAGAAACATAGAGCTCGTTTCTGACAAGAAATTTTCATTAGCTAATAAAGAAGAACTGATTAATAAAAGTATATTATTTGCTAATCAAAATCAAATTTCCAAAAAAATAATTAAGGACAATTTTTTTATAAAAACAGCTAATGTTGAAAAAGTTTGGCCTAACAGTTTAAAAATTTCAGTATCTTTTTATGAACAATGCGTTTTATTATCTGTCAATAATGGTTTTTTTAATTTATCATGTGACGGAAGAATCTTACAAAAAATCAAAGTTAATCAAACTTTTTTACCTATAATTAATTATTATCAAAAATTAAACAGTGGTTTTTTCCAAACAGGAGATTGGATTGACTACGAGGATATCAAACAAGCTTTATTTTTTATTAATAAATTAAAAGAAATAAATCTAACCGTATTGACTATTGATATCAAAGGTCAAGATATGTTAGTATTTAATTTAGTTGATGATAAAAAAATAGTATTTAGTAATAATAAAGATAAGGAAGTCCAAGATTATCAATTAGAATTGATAATAAAGCAGTTTAAAATTGAAGGAAAAGAGTATAAAAAAATTGAAGAGTTA
>CAYIMI010000001.1:0-16338 GCA_964364445.1 uncultured Gammaproteobacteria bacterium | reverse complement strand
AGGGGTTTGTAAATAAAGGTTCTTAACACAAGTAAGAGTATAAAAAAATTGACTTGAGGTTTGACAAACCGATCATTAGTTTTTAATATGACAGACAATTTAATTTGTGGTATCGATATAGGTAGCTCTAAGGTTGCGACTGTTGTGGGAATGGATTCAGCCGAAACAGATGAATTAAAAATAATTGGCTTTAATACAACTATAGCAAAAGGGGTACGAAGAGGATTGGTCGTCGATATAAAAGAGGCAACCGAAGCAGTTGAAGATAGCGTTGAAAAGGCCGAAAGAATGGCCGGTCATAAAATTAACCAAGCCTTCGTTGCGGTCGGGGGACCTCATATTTCTTCACTTAACTCTCATGGAATTGTAGCCGTTTCTAATCCTCAGGGCGAAATCAACGAAGAGGACGTAGCGAGAGTCATTGAAGCCGCCAAAGCAATCTCACTTTCATCAACTCGTAGAATTATTGAGGTCATACCCCGTGATTATATCGTTGATGGCCAATCAGGAATAAAAAATCCGATTGGAATGAGCGGAGTAAGACTTGAAGTTGAGACTCATATCATAACCGCTTCGTCCACTAATTTAAAAAATCAAGAAAGAATTCTGAGTGATTTAGGAATTGAAAATCAGGGCTTTGTTTTTTCTGGACTGGCGTCAGCCGAAGCAGTCCTCACTAATACAGAAAAAGAATTGGGGATAGTATTGGTTGATATTGGCGGTGGCAAAATTGACTTATCGATTTATGTTGACGGATCTTTATCATATTCTTCGTCAATTCCAATTGGAGCCCGTCATATTTCAAACGATATTGCAGTTGGTTTACGGGTTTCACTAGACTCAGCTGAGAAAATAAAGATTTTTTTAGGTAAAAATTTTGATGGAAAGAAAAAAACACCCCAAATAAATTTAAAAGAACTTGATTTACCAGAAGATATAACGGAGGTTTCCTTAAAAACTTTGGTTGATGGTATCGTTGCCCCACGACTAGAGGAAATTTTTAAATTAATCTTTGATGAAATTGAGAAGAGCGGATTTGGTCAACAAATTCCTTCGGGATTAGTAATCACTGGAGGCGGAGCATTAACTATTGGAATGTTGGAAACAGGAAAAAGAGTCGTTGGCTTGCCAATTAGAATTGGTTTTCCTGAAAAAATTTCAGGTTTAGTCGATGAGATATTAGATCCACAGTACGCAACGACGGTTGGCCTATTACTCTATGGTAAAAAGAACAATGAGTCAGATAAAGATAATTTTAAAAATTTTGGTAAAATATTGAAGGACTTTAAATTAGGAAATTCTATAGGTAATTTAAAGAATTTTTTTAAACAATTTATTCCGTAATATGTTAATCAAACCTCGAGCAGGACAGGCGGCTCGAATAAAAGTAATAGGGGTTGGAGGCGGAGGAGGAAATGCTCTATCTTTTATGGTGACTGAAGGTGGAATCAATGGGGTTGAATTTATAGCCGTTAATACTGACGCTCAAGCTCTACTTAATAATAAAGCTACTGTAAAAATTCAGATTGGTGAAAATTTAACTCAGGGATTAGGAAGCGGAGGCGATCCTGAAATTGGTAGACAGGCGGCGGAAGAATCAAAAGAAAAATTAAAAGAAGATTTAAGTGGTGCCGATATGATTTTTCTTGCTTGCGGAGAAGGTGGCGGAACTGGAACTGGGGCCGCACCAGTGATTGCGGAAATAGCCAAAGAAAGCGGTGCCTTGACAATCGCCGTTGTCACCAAGCCTTTTGAATTTGAAGGTAGTAAACGAAAATTTACCGCTGATGAAGGAATCATGCGTCTCAAAGAAAAAGTTGATACCTTAATTGTTGTTCCAAACCAAAGAATTCTTAATATTATTGATAAAAAAACTCCGATTCTTGATGCCTTTAAAAAAATAGATGCAGTTCTTCATCAAGGGGTTAAAGGCATCGCTGAATTAATCACGACGCCAGGATTGATCAACGTTGATTTTGCCGATATTCGTACCGTTATGCAGGGTTCCGGAACCGCTTTGATGGGAGTTGGTATAGGTAGCGGTGATAAGCGGGCGATAGCCGCGATCAAACAGGCTATTTCTTCACCACTTTTGGATATATCAATTGAGGGGGCAAAAGGGGTGTTATTTAATGTGGTTGGAGGACCTGATATGACGATGTCCGAAGTGGACGAAGCCGCTTCAATTATAGCCAAATCAGTAGATCCTGATGCCGATATTATTTTTGGTGCCGTTATTGATGAGAAGATGATGGATCAAATTAAGGTAACTATCATTGCCACTAAGTTTGATGATAATCGATTGAAATTATTTAGGTTTAAAAAATCAGAGGAAGTTGAAGCCACCCCTCAAACATTGAGTAGTAAGGAGGAAATAGTTCAAGAAAACACTAATGATGAGGAAGAATTTATTGATGACGACTCTTCGGAATTTGACATCCCGGCGTTTTTGAGGAAGAAATAATACTGAAAAGACTATTTTGTTTTTGATTTAGGAAGAATAATTTTAAATATCGGGTAGAATTCTCGACAAAAATGAGCTATTACAAATAATTTGCCTAAATCTCTTTTTATTCCTTGCATTATTTCAACACCCTCGCGTGAAAACGCAACAGCTTGACCTTCCTGTGCTTTATCAAAAACTTTATCAAAAGATTCAAATTTTTCTCTAACACCGTACGTTCCAAATACTGCACCAAAAAATAATTGGATATTATTTGGTTGAGTTTGTGGTTTCATTTCTTCAGTCATACCAGCTGATACTACTCCTTACATTTCAAAAATGCAAACAAATAATTTTTATATTATAATAATTGCTTATGTTTAAAGCTGTTAGCGCTACTGAAAATTTTCCTGAGATGGAAAAGAAATGGTTGAAGCATTGGTATGAAAAAGGAATTGATAAAAAATATCGAGAAAAAAATAAAAACTCAAAAAAATATTTTTCATTTCAAGACGGACCAATAACTGCTAATAATCCAATGGGAGTCCACCATGCTTGGGGAAGAACTTATAAAGATCTTTGGCCACGATTTTATAATCTACTTGGCTACAAACAACGATTTCAGAATGGTTTTGATTGTCAGGGTCTCTGGGTCGAAGTAGAAGTCGAAAAGGAACTCGGGCTTCATTCAAAAAAAGATATTGAAAATCTTGTCCCCGGAGATCCAAAAGCTTCGGTAGCCAAATTCGTTCAGCTTTGTAAGGACCGAGTCAAAAAATATTCCGATATTCAAACAGAACAATCTAAACGCTTAGGATATTTTGCTGATTGGGAACACTCCTACTTTACGATGAGCGACGAAAATAATTATATGATCTGGAGATTCTTAAAAAAATGTTTTGACTATGGTTGGATTTACAAAGGTCATGAATCGGTGCCTTGGTGCCCAAGATGCGAAACAGCTATCTCACAGCATGAAATGCTTACCGAGGATTACAAAGAACTTGTGCATCAGTCCGTATATTTTGAACTGCCGATCATAGGTCGAAAAAATGAGAACTTGTTGGTTTGGACAACAACTCCTTGGACGATCCCAGCTAACATTGCCGTTGCTGTTGAAGCAACTTTTGATTATTCACTGGTGCAGGGTTCAACAAATCAGAAATTTTGGGTTGCAAAAGAATTAGTAGAACAAGTCTTTAAAGTCGATAAAGTCAATAAAGTCTATAAAGTTTTGAAAACCGTCAAAGGAAGCGAGTTAGTTGGTTTAAAATATCACGGACCTTTTGACAATCTATCTAAGGTTAAAGAAGTTGCTGATGCAAATCCTGATAAATTTCACATTGTTTTTACCACAGATAAAATGATTCTACCAATCACAACCACAGAAGGAACAGGTATGGTCCACACGGCAGTTTCAGCCGGAGTTGAAGATTTTAAAATGGGTAAAAAATTAGGTCTTCCGATGATCCCTGTCATCGAAGATAATGCTGACTATATGAGTGACCTAGGTTTTCTATCAGGAAAAAATGCTAAAAAACATCCGGAAATTATTTTAGATTTCCTTAAAACAGAAAAAAATCAAAATGGTCAAAGCTGGGCTTTTGCAGTCGTTGCCTACAAACATAGATATCCGGCTTGCTGGAGATGTAAGACGGAGTTAGTTTGGAAAGTTGAGGATGAATGGTACATCGCGATGGATAAAGTTTTTGAAAATAAAACATTAAGGCAAAGAATGGTTGAAGTAACAAAAAAAATTAAGTGGATGCCGGAGTTTGGACTCGATCGAGAATTAGATTGGCTAAAAAATATGCACGACTGGTTAATTTCTAAAAAAAATCGTTATTGGGGATTAGCCCTTCCAATCTATGAATGTGAATGTGGTGAATTTGAAGTTTTGGGATCGAAAGAAGAACTAAAAAAAAGAGCTGTTGCCGGTTGGACTGAGTTTGAGGGTCATACTCCTCACAAACCGTTTATTGATGAAGTAAAAATCAAATGCCAAAAATGCGGAAAGGTTGTTTCCAGAACAAATGATGTTGGTAATCCTTGGCTTGATGCAGGAATCGTTCCTTATTCAACTATCAGTAAGGATAATCACAGCGAACCACTTTATAATTCTGACAAAAAAGAATGGCGAAAATGGTTTCCAGTAGATTTTATTACCGAATCATTTCCTGGTCAATTTAAAAACTGGTTTTATGCAATGATTGCCGAGTCTACAGTACTTGAAAATGAACCACCTTTTAAACGTGTGCTTGGTTTTGGGACTCAGTTAGGTGAAGATGGACGTGCAATGCATAAGAGTTGGGGAAACGCGATTGAGTTTAATGAGGGAGGGGATAAAATCGGAGTTGATGTGATGAGATGGATGTTTGCTCGTCATAATCCTGCTGATAATATGCTTTTTGGGTATAAAAAAGCAGATGAAGTAAGAAGACAGTTTTATTTGATGTTATGGAATGTTTACAAATTCTTTGTGGAATATGCCAATTTAGAAAAGCTCGATATCAAATTTTTTACATCTTCGCTTTCATCTTCAAACAATATTCTCGATAAATGGATTTTAAGCCGATTTGTTTCTTTAGTTCAATCAGTTGAAAAAAATCTAAAAGAATACAGTGCTAAAAATGCGGCGTTAGAGATTGAAAAATTTGTTTCTGATCTATCAACGTGGTTTATTAGACGAAGTAGAGATAGGGTTTGGGTTAATTCGGAAAACGTTGAAGATAAAAATAATTTTTACGAAACACTTTATTATATTTTGGTTAATTTATCGATCATAATTTCTCCTTTTATTCCTTTTATAGCCGAAGAAATTTATACGAATTTAACAGGTGGAGAATCTGTTAATTTGGAGAACTGGCCCAAAATGGATTCAAAATTCAAAATTCAGAATTTAGAATTAGAAATGGAAACGGCGAGAAAAATTGTTGAAGCAGGTCAAGCTGAGAGAAAAACGACCGGAGTTAAGGTGAGAATTCCTTTAGCTAATTTACAGGTAAAAACTGAACTAACAAATAATTTTAATTTAATTTCAAATGAAGTTTGGGAAGTAATTTTGAAGGAATTGAATATAAAAAATATCACTATCAACGATAAATTCCATTATCCAAAAATTGAGGTTAAGGTAACTGAAGAACAATTAGCAAAAGAAGGTAAACTGAGAGAATTGATTCGAGAAATCCAAGGTAAAAGAAAGATTAAGGGTTTGAAGCCAGATGATAAAATAGATTTAATAATTCCAAAAGAATTTGAAAAAGAAAAAGAATTTATCTCCAAAAGAGTATTGGCTAAAAAAATCAGCTTCGGAGATAAAATTGAGGTGCAATAATAATGAATATTTTTTCTTTGATTTTTCTTTCAGTTTTTGGACTGTTTAATTTATTTGGTTTAAGTCAAGATCTTTTTATACGTCAACTACTGTTTTTACTTTTCGGGTTTATATCATATTTTGTAATAAAATTTATCGGTATACATTTTTTTAGAATAAATAGTAAATTTTTTTATTGGTTTTTTGTTGCTGTTTTAATAATCACATTTGTAGTTGGTCTTGAAGTAAAAGGTTCAAAACGTTGGTTAAACTTCTATTTTTTTAACTTTCAAGGTTCAGAATTTTTTAAAGTTTTTTTTATATTGTTTTTATCAGAAATTTTAACGGTTAAAAGCTTATTAAGTAACACATTTTTGAACTTTATTAAAGTTTTTTTATTTTTTTTGATTCCATTTTTAATTATTTTTAAACAACCGGATTTAGGAAATGCGATGGTTTATTTTTTTATTTTTTTTACTCTTTTAGTATTTTCAACTTTTTCAAAAAAATACCTTAGTTATCTAATTGGATTAATGGTTATTTTTATACCGATTGGTTGGTTGATAATGAAAGACTATCAAAAAGCTAGAATCCTAAGTTTTTTGAACCCACATTTGGATGTCCAGGGTTCTGCCTATAATATGATTCAATCAATAATTACTATTGGATCAGGAATGTTTTTTGGTCGAGGCCTTGGGCTAGGCACTCAATCAAGATTATTTTTCTTACCGGAAAATACCACCGATTTTGCATTTGCTTCCCTTATCGAACAGTTTGGTTTTTTTGGTGGCTTTTTTGTTTTAATTTTTTTTACAGCAATAACAATTTACTTAGTAAAAAAAACAATATTTTTTTATTATCAAAAATCTGAGGAAGACCAAAAAAAATTTCTTTACTGTCTAGGAATGCTGACTTACTTTGTTTCTCAAACAATTATTAATATTGGTATGAATATGGGAATAATGCCGGTAGCTGGGATTACTTTGCCATTTATTTCCTATGGAGGATCGTCTGTGATGGCTTTATTAATAGGTTTTGCTCTTGTTCCATAAATATTTTAATGTATAATTTATATCTATGGCTATGTATACGGTAGTTAAAACAGGCGGAAAGCAGTACCTCGTCAAAGATGGGATGGAGATAACAGTGGACTTAATGGATACAGAAAAAGGTAAGAAGGTCGAACTAGAAGCTTTATTAAGATTTGATGATGAAGGAAAAATTTTTGAACTAGGTAATCCACTACTTAAGGGAAAAGTTACAGCAGAGGTAATTGATAATGTACTCGGAGAAAAAATTAGGATTGCCAGGTTTAAAGCAAAATCAAGAGAGAGAAAGGTAATGGGATTTAGATCAAAGTTGACCAAATTAAAAATAGTAAAAGTTTAATTTTAAAAAATGGCACATACTAAGGCGCAGAAAACAGTCAAAGGAAATAGGGACTCTAAATCGAAGAGAATGGGAGTCAAGATTTTTGGAAGTCAAGAGGTAAATCCTGGTAATATTATTATTCGCCAAAGAGGTACAAAAGTTCGTCCAGGTGTTGGAACAATTTTGGGAAGAGACTTTACAATATCAGCAAAAATTAAAGGAAAAGTAGAGTTTTATAAAAAACTAGGTCAATCTTGCGTTAGAGTGGTGTAATATTAATTAATGATTCAGGATATAACTTCGCTTTTAGATCAAATCAAGACTGACAAGGATATATTTCAAAAATCTCGTTTACTTGAATATATAATTAAGGAAAAAAACTTACGTATTATTGATCTTGCAAATAAGATCGGATATAAATCTTCTTATATTTGTCATCTCTTACGTCTTAAAAAAATACCTGATGTCGTAGTTGATGGCTATTACTCGAAGTCGATTAGTTCAAGTCATATCTATGTTCTATCCCGCCTTAATGATAAAAAACAAATGATTGATCTATATGAAAAAATTTTAGGAGAAAATTATACTGTTAAACAAACAGAAGAAGCCGTCAGAGAATATCTCTACCAGGTAAAGAGTATTGGTAAATATATTAATAAAGAAAGTACAGAAAAATTAATTCAAAAAATTAAACAAAAATATCCGGAGCTAAACATTCAAATAATTCAAACTAGAATTAAGGGGAAAGTTATTTTGGAAGTAAAAGGGGATTTGGAAACATCTTCAAAATCAATAAAACGTATTCTGGAAAAATTGTCTGGTTGATTAATTGAGGCTGGTCTGATATTTTAAGAATATTATGGCGCTAATTATTGTTGAATCACCTACAAAAGCACGAACTTTTAACTATATTCTAAAATCAAAAAACGCCGAGGATAAAAATAATTACTTCGTCTTTGCCTCGATGGGCCATATAAGAGATCTTCCAAAAAGCAAGATTGCTATTGACTATGAACATGATTTTAAGCCTGACCTGGAACCAATTCTGAATAAAGAAAAAGTTATCACTCAACTAAAAAAGCTAGCAACAGAAAATCAGGAAATTATTCTAGCCACCGATCAAGACCGCGAGGGTGAGGCAATCTCTTATCATATTGCCTATATCTTGGGTTATATTGACGAAAATTGGCCGAATATTGGTTTTAAAGAAGGAGTAACCCTTAAAAGAATTGTTTTTCACGAGATAACTACCAAAGCATTGACGGAAGCATTAGCCAATCCGGAAACTTTAAGACTTGATTTGGTCAAAGCTCAAATGGCTCGAAGAATTTTAGATCGCATAGTTGGTTATGAACTATCGCCATTACTTTGGAAAAAGACTGGTAAAAATTGGCTCTCTGCTGGCCGTGTTCAAACAGTTGCTTTGAGATTAATTGTTGAGCGAGAAAAAGAAATTAAATTGTTTAAATCAGAAGATTATTTTCAAATTTCTGGCTTATTTGAACCTGAGATAAAGGCAAAATTAATTTCTAAAGATGACGTTGCTTATGAACAAAAAACTACGTTACAGTTATTTGCGGGTGAATATCATTATGTAAAGACTACGATCAATAAAGAGAACGTAGAAAATATCAAACAGGATTGTTTAAATGATAAATATAAAATTACCGATGTCACTGAAACAATTGCTCCTCGATACCCAATGCCGCCTTACACTACCTCTCTTTTGCAACAGGATGCCTATTATAAAAATGGCTTTTCCTCAAAACAAACGATGCGCTTAGCGCAAGATTTATATGAACGAGGTTTAATTACTTATCATCGTACCGACTCGTTCAATCTATCAGCCCGATTTGTTTTTCCAGCCAAAGAATATATTGAAAAAAAATATGGAAAAGAATATGCACTAGAAAAGCCACGTGGATTTAGAACTAGATCTCGATCAGCTCAAGAAGCTCATGAGGCAATCAGACCAACAAAATTACTTGAAATGAAAGCCGCCTTTAAAGGAAAGAAAGAATCTAAATTAACCGTTAACCACCAAAGACTTTACACCTTAATTTTTAATCGGGCCATTGCAACCCAAATGAAAGAAGCTTCGATAAAAACTGTCAAAACTGTGATTGTCTCTGATAAAAATTACTTATTTGAAAGCGAGCAACAACAAGTAATTTTTGACGGATTTTTAAAAGTATTTGACCCATATTACGTTACCAATCATCAAACAGTAGTTAAATTGGAAAAGGGTATGGAAATTGGAATAAAAACTTTGGAAGAAAAAGCCTTATTAAGTAAAGCACCTCCCCGCTATAATGAGGCATCACTAATCAAGACATTAGAGGAAAAAGGAATAGGAAGACCTTCGACATACGCGATGATCATATCTCTTATTCAGATGAAAAATTATACTGAAAAAGATGGTCGTTATTTTATCCCTACTTCTATTGGTACATCAATTTGCGACTATCTTTCCAGTAGTTTCCCAACGATTTTTGATCTTTCCTATACGGCCAATCTTGAAGAAGGCTTGGATAAGATTGCCAACAAAGAGGAAGATTATATTAAGTTGCTGAAAGATTTTTATACGCCATTTAAGAAAGAATTAAACTTAAGAAGTGAAGACAGCTCGATGCTAAAAATAGAAGATGATATTAAAGGAGTTTGTCCTGAAGACGGGGGAAATTTAATTTCACGTTTTTCAAGATTTGGAAAATTTATCGCTTGCGCAAATTATCCAAAGTGTAAATATACAAAATCAATAATGAAGGTTGTGAAAAATAGAAAATGTCCTCTCTGTCAGGGAGATGTTGTGGTAAAATTTACTAAGAGTAAAAAAAGATTTTATGGATGTGGAAATTATCCGAAGTGTAAATGGAGCGCATGGTCGTTAGCAATAGACAAAGTTTAAGTTATGAAGTACATTTTTATTTCAGGTGGAGTAATTTCAGGAATTGGCAAGGGTATCACTGCCGCTTCGATTTCTCTTCTTTTAAAACAAGCTGGATATAGGGTTGCTCCTTTGAAATTTGAAAATTATTTGAATCTTGATGCCGGAACGATTAATCCGATTGAACATGGAGATGTCTTTTTATGTGAAGATGGAACGGAAGCTGATATGGATATTGGAACCTACGAAAAATTTCTTAATGAGGACATGGGTAAAGAAAACTTTGTGACGATTGGGGAAATTTATAAAACCGTTATTGATCGTGAACGAAGATTTGAATATAAAGGAGAGGATGTTGAAGCAATTCCACATATTACCAACGAAATTATCGACAGAATTAAATCATTGGGAAAAAAGAAAAAGGCTGATATCGTTGTAATTGAACTTGGGGGTACGGCCGGAGAATATCAAAACATTTTCTATTATGAGGCTTCTCGAATATTAACTCTAAAAAATCCGGGGGACGTCATTCATGTTCATGTCTCTTTTGTTCCAACTCCAAATCATTTGGGCGAACCAAAAACTAAGCCGACACAACTTTCGGTACGCACTTTAAATTCTATGGGTATTCAGCCAGATTTTATCGTTGCCAGGTCAGAAAAATTTTTAGATAAAAGAAGGATTGAACGATTTGCTCTATTTTGTAATGTTCAACCAGAAAATATTATCTCTAATCCTGATGTAGCTCACCCTTACGAAGTACCTTTGGTTTTGGAAAAACAGCAGGTTGCGGAAAAAATCTTAAGTCAGTTTAAGCTTAAAGTTACAAAACCTGATCTATCAGATTGGCAGAAACTTGTTGATAAAATTTATTCTAAGAAATCTGGAAAAGTAATCAATGTTGCAATTGTTGGCAAATATTTTGGAACAGGAGATTATCAGCTCAGAGATTCTTATGCAGCTTTATTTGATGCTCTTAATCACGGAGCGTTTGAGATAGGAGTAGAAGTCAAAACTCATTGGATTGATGCAGAAAAAGTCGAGAAAAATGGAGCAGAAATTATTGGCAAACCAGATGGATTGATCGTCCCGATTGGATGGGGGGAGAGAGGAGCTGAGGGTATGATTACCGCCGCTTCATACGCTAGAAAAAATAACATTCCATATCTTGGTTTATGTTATGGAATGCAGTTGGCTGTCATTGCTTTTGCCCGAGATGTTTTAGGTTGGACAGATGCTAATACAAATGAAAATAACTCAAAAACAAAACATCCTGTTATACATCTTATGCCAGCTCAAAAGAAATATATGGATAAAAGGTCTTATGGAGGGACGATGAGATTGGGAAATTGGGATGCTAAGATAAAAAAAGGAACAAGAGCGTTTGAAATTTATGGAACAGAAAACACCAGCGAAAGACACAGACATCGATATGAGTTTAATGATGAGTTTATAAAAGATTTTGAAAAAAAAGGTTTAGTAATTAGCGCGCGATCTAACGTAGAAAATTTAGCTGAAATTATCGAATTACCTGAATCAACACATCCTTTTTACTTCGGTACTCAGGGGCATCCAGAATACAAAAGTCGGCCACTAAGTCCACATCCGATATTTGTAGCGTTCCTAAATGCTTGTAAAAACAAGTAATAACTGATAAAATACAAACTTATGGCAAACTCATTTCTCTACAAGGAAACAAAATATAAGATCGGGGACACAGTCTCAATTGACTATAAACTTAAAGAAGGTGACAAGGAGAGAATCCAAATTTTTAAGGGAATAATCACTAAAGTAAAAGGTGATAGTGAAGCTAATAGAATGTTCACTGTTCGCAAAATTTCAAAGGTTGGCATTGGAGTGGAAAAAGTTATTCCTTTATTGTCACCATATATTGCCAAGATGGAATTAGTTAAAAAATCTTCATACCAAAAAGCCAAACTTTATTTTATTAAAGACTTGACTGAACAAGAAGTAAGAACAAAACTATATCAAGTAAAAAAGAAAGTTGTTATAAAAAAACATAAAAAGGTTGATGAGCCTTTATCAAAAAAATCTCGGTAAAACCGGAGAAGACCTTGCAATAGACTTTTTAAAGTCTCATAGCTATTCTATTCTTGAAAAAAACTTTCGTTCTAAATTCGGAGAGATTGATGTTATTGCTGAAAAAAAACATTGTTTATATTTTGTTGAAGTAAAAACAAGATCAAACACATATCATGGTGAACCATATGAAGCAGTAAATAAAAGAAAAATTTATCACATAAAAAAAGCATCTCAATATTACTTGTTGAAAAATAAATTTGAAGGCTATAAACTGAAGATAGCCGTTTTTTCAATATTGATCGAAGGCGAAAAAATTGATATTAAGTTTTGGGATGATATTGAGAGTTAACAGTTTCTAATGAAGGGAGGTGAAATATAAATGATTGAATTAATAAACACAATTTTGTTTGATTTTTTTAGGAATTTGGGAAATTATTTGCCTAATTTATTTGGAGGGCTTTTGATTTTAGTAGTCGGTTTATTGATCGGTAGCATAGTCAAACAGTTAATCATGACAGTAGTTACTTTTTCCAAAATTGACCTTTTGTTTCATAAGACAAAGCTAATTAAAAAGGAAGAAGTAAATGTTTGGACGGAAGTGCTTTCTGAGATATTGAAATGGATGTTGATTATTGTTTTCTTAGTTCCAGCTTTGGAAGTATGGGGATTGTCTCGTGCGACTACAGTCGTAAATCAAATCCTTTTCTATTTACCAAACGTGGTCGTCGCTGTTGTGATCGCTTTTGTGGGCATCTTGGCATCGAATTTGACCTCAGATTTAGTTCGCCACAGTGTCAAGACAATGGGATCAACAGCTAGCAACAGTTTGGCTGTTTTTACTAGAGGAACGATAATGTTTTTCACAGTTCTAGTAGTCCTTAATCAATTGGGAGTAGCCCAAGACCTAGTAAGGATTTTGTTTACTGGGATTGTTGCTATGTTATCTCTTGCCGGAGGTTTAGCCTTTGGTTTGGGTGGCAAGGAATTAGCGAAGGAATTATTGGATGAATTGAAGAATAAGTTGAAACAATAGGTTGTAGTTAGTAGTAGAAAACCCTGTTAGGCAGTAAGTTTGTCTAACAGGGTTGAGGAACCTGTGTTAAATAGAAAAGGTGTTTATTGTGTGGTAAAATTAGGGCAGGAGCGTTCGTCTAGTGGCCTAGGACATCACCTTTTCAGGGTGAATATCGAGGGTTCGAATCCCTCACGCTTCACTATCTTTCGCTAAAGCTACAGAGATAGCAGGCTATAGCAACCTAAAGTAAATATTTATCCTTAAATTATTTCTTAAAATGGAGGCTGGAAGTATTTTAATCTTCAAGCTTGGTTATTTGTCTTATAATATATTCATGATTGTGCTACAATGTCCTCCAATTAATATGGATATAGCAAAAGCGATTGAAAAATTAAAACCCAGTGGTATTTATAAATTTGTTGCAACTTTAGTGCCACCCCATGCTAGGCACTTGCGGATAAGTCCAGAGATCCTGGCCCCTTACATGCAGAAATGGCTTTTGGATTAGACTTAGTAAAACGTGACAGAACAAATAAAGACCAACCCCTTCCGCCTATAGATGAAAATAACTTTCGAGCAGGAATAGCCCAAGTTGCCAATGGCGTCTTAGTTTTAACCGGCTATTCTACGGGCTACTTTACCGTATGCCAACACCCGAAGAATTTAATAAACTTTTGGGAGGAGACATAAAACTTCTAGATAAACCTTTAAACGAAACTTCCTAAAACAAACTCCGATTAGCTTCTATAATCTTGACTATCAGCCTATAGTATGATATACTATGGGACTTAAAGTCTATGAACAATATCTTAACAAACATCATTGCCGCAGCCATGATCTTGCTCATAAATCCTGGCGTAAATGTTGTGCCCAAGGCCTTATCCGAGGTATCATATTCCTTATCCAATAGGTATTCAAATACCTTCGTCAATGACGTATTTTCAGACAATATTTTACTGACAGTTGCTTATTTGGGTGGAAAAGCCAAAAAAAACGAGCCTATTTTATGGGAATCTGTCAAGGCTGACTGGGAAGAGAAATTTACTTTAAAACCTGGTCAAACATTTGCCTTCCACGATGCAGTTTTAGATAAGTATAAAGATAAGATAGCTTTGACTACAAACGCTCATTTTAATTCGTATGAAGGGTTTAAATCTGATGGCTGGTTGATCGGAGATGGAGTTTGTCACTTAGCCTCATTTATGTACGTGGCTGCCCGCGACGCTGGCTTGGAAGTGGAAGCTCCTACTTCTCATGATTTTGCCGTCATCCCAAACATCGAAAAAAAAGATGGAGTCTCTATTTATTCTGAAAATACTTTACAAAATCTATATATTACCAATAATCAAAGTAAAGAAATTGCTTTTGTCTTCGTCCATAAGAATGACACTTTGACTATTCGGGTTGAGTCCACTACACTAAACTAGTGAAGAAGAAACGAAAAAAAATACATAAACCTAGTCGATCAAATTACTTGTTAAAGACACTAGTTGTCATTATATTCATAGTTGTTTTATATCCTTTTATTATTGCTAAGAAAATACCTTGCGCAAATTCCATAAGCTGTAAGGAAAAACCTAAGTTTGAGGTAGAGACAAATGCAACTGGAATATTCCATAGTCAAGTGGTCAGCGTACCAAATATCTCACTTTTGAAAAATGAAGATACAAGTCCCGTACTTGGCTTAAAAACGTCTTTGGGAGAAAAACGTATTTATGTAAATTTGGCCACTCAGACGCTCTCTGCTTATCAAGGAGATCAACTTTTTATGCAAACCCTTATTTCCTCAGGTCTTTGGGGAAGGACACCAAAGGGTGACTTTACCATTTGGGCAAAATTTAGAGCGACGCGAATGGCTGGGGGAAGTGGGGCTGACTACTATGATCTTCCAAATGTTCCCTACGTGATGTTTTTTTCAAATGACGAAGTGTCAGGCGACACAGGTTTTAGCTTACACGGCACGTATTGGCATAATAACTTTGGACACGCGATGAGCCATGGTTGTGTCAATATGAAAACAACTGATGCGGGTAAGATATTTGATTGGGCCGATGGTCCAATTGACGGACAACAAGGAACAAAAATTACCATTTATGGCGATTTACCAGAATAAAAAATCAATGAAACTTAAAACTATCTTTTTTATTTTCATAATAACATTTATCACGCTTTTTGTATTTATTTTAAGTAATAATAAAAAAAGTCAAACTATAACAACCTCTGCAGCGACGCCACCTATCATTACTCCGATACAGGTTGAGACAGTCAGCGTCATGGATTCTCCGGAAGGAAGTAAAACACTTACAATTGATGGTTCTCTATTTGTTTCTTCAAATCCTGATGGGCAGAAAATAAATATATTTAAAAAAGAAGAGATAGGAGCTCTTAAACTGGAAATACCTTATAACACTTGGTCTCCAGATAATGTATATATTTTTTTGAAATTAAAAACTTCGCCTGTTGATGATTATTTGGTTTTTCAAAGTTCGGGTGATTTATTTCCAAATAACCTACCATATGTGTCTATCCAAGAACTGTTCAAAATAAACGTACCAGACTACACAATAGAAGATGTCACCGGATGGGCGGCACCCAATCTATTAATCGTTAATACCAAGGCAAACGAATCGGATGAAAAAGTATCTTTCTGGTTTGACGTACCGAGCCAGTCGTTTATTCAACTGGGAACATATTTTAAGTAATGAAAAAAGTATTTATATTAATATTATTTATTATATTAATCGCCTCTCCATTTTACTGGTATTATTTTGGGCCGGCTGGGGGGAGTAAAGAAATAGAAATTTTTATAATTCCTAGAAATTTAAATGGGTTTAATTTGGTGCAAAAACTTGAAGAAGGGGAGTTTATTAAAAAAAATAAAGTACTTGAATATTACGTAAATACATTTGTATTTTTTGATGAAATAAAACCAGGTGGATATAAGCTAAGCCACAATATGTGGGCGTTGGATGTCTTTAATAAAATAAACGGCAAGCCAGATCTGGTTTGGGTAAGCTACTCAAGTTGTCTTCGTAAAGAGCAAGTCGGGGAAATTTTTACCGAAGCTTTGAGTTGGAGTAATAAAGAGCTAGAAAAATGGAATACTACTTATACAAATACATCTCCTGAATACTTTGAAGGCGTTTATTATCCTGATACTTATTTAATACCGGTTGATGAGAATGGCGAACAGGTAGCTCAACGTTTAATAAATCGATTCAACGAAAAATTTGCGCCACTGGCTGATAAATATGTTGAAGCCAATA